>NZ_JBGJZU010000036.1:0-45357 GCF_041354475.1 Microcoleus sp. | reverse complement strand
AATCCAACCGCTTAATTTTGTCACCCTGAGAAAATCTCCACCAGAATTATTCAACTCTCTGCTCTTCCTCTGCGCCCTCTGCGCCCTCTGTGGTTAAAAAAAATCCTCAAAAACTAATCCAACCGCTTAATTTTGTCACCCTGAGAAAATCTCCACCAGAATTATTCAACTCTCTGCTCTTCCTCTGCGCCCTCTGCGCCCTCTGTGGTTAAAAAAAATCCTCAAAAACTAATCCAACCGCTGCAACTTAGCACTCCTGGGATCGATAATTTTTCGACCCAAACCCGAAAACTTAATAGCCAAATTAACCTTCTCTCCATCCCCCAAAACATGAGTAATTTCTCCCAGCCCAAAAGCAGGATGAACAACTCGATCCCCCGCTTTCCAATCTACCAATTGTAAATTTTTACTCTGTTGAGAACGCCGGGAATTCGATGCTGAACTATTGGTTTTACCAGGGGAAGCAGCAGTTTTTCCAGCCTTAGTTTTCCCCGCACTTCCAGCGATAAATTCTCGTGGCAATTCCCCTAAAAATAGCGAAGGAGTACAATGTTCGCGGAAACCTCCCCACAGGCGGCGTTCGCGAGTGTGAGTTAAAAAGAGTAGTTCGCGAGCGCGAGTGATCCCAACATAACACAAACGCCGTTCTTCTTCTATGGCTCTGGGGTCATCTAAACTGCGGAAATTGGGAAATAAACCTTGTTCCATTCCGACTAGAAATACTACGGGAAATTCTAACCCTTTGGCAGAGTGTAGCGTCATCAGCGACACGCGGGAATCTTCTTCTTGTAAGTCGTCTAAATCTGAAGCTAAGGATACTTTTGACAAAAATGCTGTGAGGGTGGCTTCTTCGTTTTGTTCTTCAAATTGCAGCACCGCATTGTACAATTCTTGGACGTTTTCGATGCGATTTTCGGCTTCTTCGGTTCCTTGATTTTTGAGGTCTTGAATATAACCAGAATCTTCGATAATTCCTTGGACAATTTGCGAAGCAGGCAAGGTTTCAACTTGCGATTGCCAATGGGAAATCATTGTGGCAAACTTAATCATAGCTTTTGCCGATCGCCCTGCGATGGTATTCACATCAGACTCATTCTTGAGGATTTCCCACAGCGGAATGCCCAATTGAGTTGCAGCATCTTCGATTTTCCCAAATGTAGTATCGCCAATACCGCGCCGGGGAGTATTAATGATGCGTTTGAGGCTCACGCTGTCGTCGGGGTTGGCAAGGGTTCGCAGGTATGCTAGGATGTCTTTGATTTCCTTGCGATCGTAGAACTTCAAACCGCCGACAATATTGTAGGGAATATCTAAACGCATTAATGCTTCTTCAAAGGAGCGGGATTGAGCGTTGGTGCGGTAGAGAATCGCAAAATTACTCCCTTGTTCAAATTCCGAATTTTGACGCTTCAAGGTTTGAATTTGACCACCCACAAATTCTGCTTCCTCTATTTCATTGTCAGCGCGCCAAATCGTAATCGGAGCTCCTGGTTCGCGAGTGGCACGCAGAACTTTGTCGATGCGTTCGGTATTGTTTTGAATTAAGTGGTTTGCCACTTCCAGGATATTCGATCGCGATCGATAATTCTCTTCTAATTTTACCATTGTCTTAGTTTTTGCGTCAGACAAACCATCCCCAAAATCTTCTTGAAATTCCAGCAATATGGTATAATCTGCCATGCGAAAACTGTAGATTGATTGATCGACATCACCGACTATAAATATAGAGCGATTTTGCCATCTATCGAAGTTTTTCGGGTCGGCATTATTTGTCACCAAGAGCCGAATTAAATCAGATTGAGTCCGGTTAGTATCTTGGTATTCGTCCACTAAAATATGACAAAACTTTTGATGCCAATAATTTAATACTTGCTCATTTTGGCGTAAAAGTTGCACAGGAACTAGGATTAAATCGTCAAAATCTAAAGCATTGTTTGCTGCTAAAGCATCTTGGTAACGAGTGTAAACGTCAGAAATTACGCGACCTCTATAATCCGGTTCTGCTAACAAGTATTCCTGGGGCGACCAACCTTTGTTTTTAGCATTGCTAATCGCGTATCGTACTTTGCGAGGGTCAAATTTCTTGTCATCGAGGTTGAGGGTTTTGGTGACAATTTGTTTGACCAGAGTTTGAGCATCTGATTCGTCAAAAATTGAAAAGTTGCGTTTCCACTGTCTGCCTTTTTCGTCTTGATATTTCTCAATGTCATAGCGAAGAATCCGGCCGCACAGAGAGTGGAAAGTTCCCATCCAAATGTGTTTGGTAATGTTACGATAAATTTGCGATCGCAATCTAGTTTGCACATCCGGTGCTAACTCTTCCAAAGGTAAGCCATATTCTGCTTCAGCTTGTTGAGTGGCCAGCAGTTTCTCAATTCTTTCTTTCATTTCCCTGGCGGCTTTATTGGTAAATGTCACCGCCAGAATATTTTCAGGATTGACTCGATTGGTGCGAATTAAATTAGCAACTCGGTAAGTTAGAGCCCGCGTTTTGCCAGAACCTGCCCCGGCTACTACTAACATTGGCCCGTTATAGTGCACGACTGCTTGACGTTGAGATGGGTTGAGAGTGCTCAGAAAGTCGGTAGTTTGAGTCATAAGAAGGAAGAAGGAAAATACACCTAAAGTAATAGTTTCAGTGCTTCAGAATATCCTATTTTTTTAACGTTTAAATATTTGTTTGAGGGAAATTGCAGCTAATATTCCGAATCCAATCCAGATGGCGACAATTACGACAGCAGCAGCGCGATTTATCCGTTTTTCTCGCTTTATTTGTGCGGTGGCTTGTTCTCGACACTCGGCTAAAACCTGTGGCGGAATCATTTTGATTACTAGCCAAATCCCCAAAGGGACAATGATTAAATCGTCTAAATAGCCCAAAATTGGTATGAAATCGGGAATTAAGTCGATCGGGCTGAAGGCATAGGCAACCGTAACACCGGCTAACATTCTCGCATACCAAGGCACTCTGGGGTCAATACTGGCTAAATAAATAGCGTAAGTTTCTTTTTTTAGTTTTCTAGCAACTTGTTTTAATGATTGCATATATTAATGACTCTACGCTCAATTCCCAATCCCCAATCCCCAATTCCCAATTCCCAATTCCCCAATCGCAATTTAAGTTTCTAAAAGTGTAACCGTGCGGATGTCTCAAAATTTCCATTGCAACATAAGATTATACCATCTATTGTATCTCAAGAGAATCAAGTTTATGAATCCAATTGTCCGATCGCGCGATCGCATAAATTTCCGCAGTCTGCTAACAGCTTTATGTTTAACCTTAACTCTCGTTAGTTTCACCGGATTGGGCGAGGCGAGGGCTCAAGAACAGCGGCTCAGAACGCTAACAGTTACTGGGCGGGGGATCGAAGTAATTCCGACTACACAGACTCAAGTTCGTTTGGGTGTTGAGGTGCAGGGGAAAACGGCGGCGGAGGTGCAACAGGAAGCGGCGAGGCGATCGTCTGCTGTGGTAGAGTTACTGCGATCGCGCCAAGTCGAAAAACTCGAAACCACCGGCATCACCCTCAATCCCAGCTACAGCTACGAAAACAATCAGCAGCGCTTGACTGGCTATACAGCGACGAATACCGTCACTTTTCGGATTAATACTCAATCTGCCGGAACTTTGCTCGATGATGCAGTGAATGCCGGGGCCACGCGCATTGATGGTGTGAGTTTTGTGGCTGTCGAAAGTGCGATCGAATCTGCTCGAAAACAAGCACTCCGCAAAGCAACCCAAGACGCTCAATCCCAAGCCGATGCCGTCTTGAGCAGCATCAACCTCAAGCGGGGAGAAATTGTCAGTATTCAAGTTAATGGTGCTTCCGCACCGCCTCCTATGTACCGGCAATTGGCTGGTACTCGTGGTGTTGCTGCTGAGGCTACAACACCCGTGGTGGGAGGGGAACAGCAGATTGAAGCATCGGTGACTTTGCAAATTAGTTATTGATTGGGGGCTGCATTCTAATTGAACCTAAAATGCGAGATATGTTAGAAACCAGACTTTTTAAATAAGTCTGGTTTCTGGGTATTTTAGTTTGTTATTTATGTCTAATAATTGCTATATAAAACAGCTTAAGTATCAGACTAATATGATAATATTAAATCATTCAATATCAAAATCTATTTTTATGACGCGATTTATTCACGATCGCTTTGCCAAAGAATACCTGGAAGAATTACTGTCACCAATCGGAACCGTCTATATCGGTCGTGATGTGACTTCGGAAGTCCGAGAAGTAGATGTTTATTTCACTCCAGGTACTGCAATTCCAGAATACTCAGCTACCCTGGGATTATTGGGAAAAATGGCTAGCACGAGTGCAATTTTTGAACCGTTTCGCAATCCTGTAAGTGTCAGCGAAGTTATTAGCTGCATGAGTAAGCTATGGGATTTGCGAAGTGAATTGGAGCGACAAGCCAGAAGAGAAAATACTCACTATGATGACGATCAGTTACCCAGGCTGTGGATTCTAACGCCTACAGCATCGAAACCATTGCTGGAGGGTTTTGGCGCGATACCCAACCCTGAGAATTGGGTGAATGGCGTCCATTTTTTGCCGACGCATTTGAAATCCGCAATTGTGGTGATTCACCAATTGCCAGAAACTCCAGAAACCATGTGGTTGAGGATTTTAGGGAAAGGGGGAGTGCAGCAAAGGGCGATCGCCGAATTGAGCAGTTTAGCAACGGACGATCCGTTACGGATTATCGCGCTAGAATTATTGTATCGCCTACAATCACATTTAGTAGTCGAAACTCAAGAAGAATCAGAGCCAGAAGAGCGGGAGTTAATTATGGCCATTGCACCACTTTTTCGAGAACAAATACAAGCTGCACAGCAACAAGCTAGAGAACAAGGGTTAGAACAAGGGTTAGAACAAGGGTTAGAACAAGGCAGACAAGCACAACAGCGCTTGATTTTAGAAAATTTTCTGCAAGTAAGATTTGGAGAAATTAACTCAAAAATGACGGCTTTTTTATCTCCAATATCAAACTTTTCCGCAGCGGATTTTACGGTACTGTTGCTGGCAATATCGATGCTGACAGTCGATGAAGCAGGAAGACAACAAGCGGTCAGATTATTAGCCGAAAATGTCTTGAAAATGCGCCAAAGTGAGTTGGGCGATCTTCTGCCTACAGCCCTTACTAATTTACTAGCATTATCTGTGGATGAATTGACCTTGTTTGTAGAACAATTACCTCGGTTATCGGCGGATGAATTGAGAGCAAGGTTGGGATAAAAACCGGGATAAGACCTGTTCGGGTAGTCATCAACTCTACCCGAATTTTCCGCCATCTCGTGAAAGTCATCCGAAAAATCTATGGGCGATCGATCCCTAACTTTTAGCGTGACATACAACCAAGTGCCGTATATAATGGAGAGATTAGATAAACCGTATTTTGTATGACTAAAACTACTAAATCGGAACCATCAGCCCTATTAGAGGCTCGTATCAGTCCAGAGATTAAAGCCCTTTGGCAAAAAGCCGCTGACTTAGAAGGACGTACCCTAACAGATTTCGTTATCGCCAGCGTTCAAGCAGTCGCTTCCAAAGTTATTGAACAGCACCAAAGGCTGAAACTTGACTTTGACGACAGCGAGGCTTTCGTGAATGCCCTCCTGAATCCAACCCAGCCGAATCAAGCTCTCAAAGCAGCAGCCTTGCGCTACAAACAAGTGATGGGCGATGGTACTCATAATTGAACCCTTAGATAGCAGCAGGCATCACAGAGAGCTTTTTTGTTGCGGCCAAGATAGTTTGGACAACTACATTCGCAAACAGGCTTCTCAGGATCTCAAAAACAAAGTCGCAATCGTATTCGTTTTAGTGGACTCTCCAAACACTGATGTCATTGCCTATTATACGCTTTCTGCCTACACCATTGAACTCACAGATTTGAGTGAATCGTTTGCAAAAAAAACTGCCTCGCTATCCCCTTCTACCTGCTACATTGCTCGGTCGTTTGGCAGTTGATCGTACTTACCAAGGTCAACATCTCGGCGAGTTGATTCTGATAGATGCTTTGACCAAAGCACTCTTAGCAACTGCACAAGTTGCATCTCTCGCTGTCATTGCAGAAGCTCTGGATGAGCGAGCAGCCAATTTCTATCAAAAATATGGTTTTCAAAAGTTCAAACAAAACCCGATGAAGCTTTATCTACCAATGAAATCGGTTGAAGAACTTTGTCAAAATTCTAACATTTAGTTGATTTTGTTAAAAACCGATCGCACATCCCATCCCCAACCTCGCCACAGACACCCCACCGGCCCCAACAACCCCCAGAACTTCAATTACTACCAGATCGGCGATCGAAGTAACCGAGATCGACTACAGTAAACAGAAATTATTATTAGCGGTGATTAGAGTGATTGAAACTTTAGCAACAGGAATCGCAGCAGCAGGTTCGCTGCTAGCATTAGGCGGGCTAGGCCTGGAGTTGAACTATCGCCTGCTTCCCCGTGGAAATAAACTAGAACTCACAGCCGGAGAATGGCACTTAGCCATAAACGAAGCCAACCACTATCTGTTAATAGGGGAAATGGAGTTCCAGAACCTGACACAGCGGTTTGAGATCATGTTGCCGGAAGTGCACGCAGAGGTGAAACTGATCTCAGATGCTAGTTTAGATGATGTGACTTCCAAGACCAAGGTGATTCCTTGCCACAAAGACGCATCAGCTAGAGCCGACGATTACTGGTTCGGCTACATAGTCAAAGCCCAAAAATCGACGAAAATCAAAGTCTCCATAGACATTCACGGACAAGATTTGAGCAAGCTACAGTCAGCTTGGGTGCAAGTACATTTCACCACCTACGGCCCAGGCGGCCGCATCCCGAAAGTCCGCCACGTCGTAGTACCGCTGCAATTTCCCAACTCCGAGACAGTACCCAATGCGCGTAATGTCGGAGTTGCAGAAGTGTTGCCAATTCGCACCCACATCCTGACGGAAATAGACAATCCCGTCGAAATTGTCAAGCGTTACGTGCTTCCCCGCGCGCAGAAAGGCGATATTGTCGCCCTAGCAGAAACTCCCTTAGCTTTGATGCAGGGACGTTATCGCCATCCCAGCGAAGTCAAACCCGGATGGGCGGCGAAGCGAGTGTGCTTGTTTTTCTTACCGATGTCCAGTTTGGCTACAGCCTGTGGGATGCAGACGTTGGTGGATGTAGTTGGTCCTTGGCGGGTTGTTGGAGCATTTGCGATCGGCGCTGTAGCTAAAATATTTGGTAAACCCGGAGTCTTCTACCAACTAGCAGGGGAACAAGCTAGACTGATTGACGATGTTACCGGAACATTGCCTCCCTTTGACCAATTTATCGTGCTTGGACCGGACAATCCCCAGCAAGTTGTAGAGCAAATTCAACGAGAAACCGGACTTGCCGCGGCGATCGTAGACGCTAATGACTTGAAAGCAGTTAAGATATTAGCAGCGACCTCCGATTTATCGGTAACATTTTTAGAGCAAGCCTTGCGTAGCAACCCCGCAGGCAATGCAGATGAGCGCACACCGGTGGTTGTAATTCGACCCACGCCAAAGCACTCTTGAGTTAAAAATTAAAAATTAAAAATTTAAAAAGTGATTTTTAATTTTTAATCCAAGGAAAAAGGGGAGAAAACAGAAAAATTTTGAGTTATCAGCAATGAATTCAAAACTCAAAATTTCCTTAATTCTTCCCCTTTGGAACTTTTTAATTTTTAATTTTTAATTTTCTATTCCCCACTTTCCTGCTATGACTTCACTCCCTTCCCCAAACCAAAACCAGGTTGCGATCCGCCCGTTTCAGTATCGCGACATAGAGGCGATGGAACAACTTTGCGCGGAAACAACCGACGAGGCAGAAAACCCCAAGGGCGCAAGCCCGGACTTGGTATTGAATCGCAAGTTGCAGCAACTTCGCCGTTGGTACGGACTGCTAAAGATTTTGAGCCTGTTTCCTAACCCTTTTCAGTCGCTGTTTCGGGCTCATGTTGCTGAAGAAGAGGGTATTGTTAAGGGCGTAATTCAGATTTCTCCCTTCAACCGCACTCGCAGCACTTGGCGGATCGATCGCATCGGCGTAGACTCAGAAGCCCGTAGCAAAGGAATTGGTTCCATGCTACTGCGACACTGCTTCGAGGCAGTGTGGGAGGCTAGGACATGGCTGCTAGAGGTGAATGTGGGCGACAAATCAGCCCTGGCTTTGTATCGGCAAAATGGGTTTCAACCTTTAGCCCAGATGACATATTGGACGATCGCCCCAGAACGTCTTCAAGAAATGGCCATTTCTACCCCAGATTTGCCCAACCTACTGCCAGTGAGCAACGCCGACGCTCAGTTACTTTACCAACTAGATACCGCATCCATGCCACCGCAAGTGCGGCAAGTATTCGATCGCCATATTCAAGATTTCAAAACCAGTTTTTTAAGTGCTTTAATCGAAGGTGTCAGACAGTGGTTAGGCAAAACAGAAGTAGTCAGTGCTTACGTGTTTGAACCACAGCGCAAAGCTGCGATCGGCTACTTTCAAGTCCAGCTATCCCGCAGCGGTAACGAGCCTCACATCGCCCAATTGACAGTACACCCAGCCTACACCTGGCTCTACCCAGAACTGCTATCCCAAATGGCCCGCCTCGTCCAAGATTTTCCAGTACAAAGCCTAAACCTAGTTTCTGCCGATTATCAACCCGAACGAGAAGCATATTTAGAGCAATTTGGAGCCGTGCGTGTGGAACACAGTTTGCTGATGTCGCGATCGGTATGGCACAAATTACGCGAGTCCAAATTGGTCTCACTCGAAGGACTCCAACTATCAGAAATGCTGCAAAGCTTCCAACCAACTCGCAAACCCGTACCCGGTAGGATGTCGTGGCTAGGACCGATCGCAGCCGAACCAGCCGCCGGCCCCCCATCCTCAGAGATTAAACCCCTGTTGACTGACTCAGGAAACAACCAAGGCAATCAAATTAACCCCTTGAACTTTCAAAACTCAGAATCAGCAGCAACAGATACTAGCAACATCTTACCTGTAAAATTCCCAGAATTACCTCAAGACCGAGACTCCCAAGAAAGAAGTTAATAATTAATATTTGAAAGCAGAAAGTAGAAAAAAAAATCAATTACTTCCTGCTTTCTTCTCTTCTCCCTTCCCTTCTTTCTTAGCGTCCTTCGCGTCTTCGCGGTTCGTTAAACAAGAATTTTGGGAGGACTAACTAACTCTCAAATCAATCGATCATGTCAGACCAAAAATTGTGGATTTCAGCACTAGGATTAGACATCGGACTCAAACGAGTCGGCATCGCCGGGTGTGATGGCACTGGTTTAATCGCTACGGGTATTACAACTCTAGTGCGCTCCTCCTTCGATCGAGACGTAGCTTACATCAGACAGCTCGTCCAAGAGCGGAATGTGCAAATTTTGGTGTCAGGCTTGCCCTACTCCCTGAGCGGAGACGTAGGCCCCCAAGCCCGACAGGTACAGAAATATGCCACTCGCATCGCCAGAGCCTTAGAACTGCCTCTAGAATACGTGGATGAGCGCTTGACTTCTGTTCACGCAGAGGAACTCATCCAAGCACAAGGAATTTCGCCGTCCCAAAACAAAGGTTTGATCGATCGCAAAGCCGCAGCCCTAATATTACAGCGCTGGCTAGACGAGAGAAGGCAAGCATAGGCAGATCGATCGATTGTCGATCGCCCCATGGCCCAAGCCCCATTAGCAATTTCGCAGCAGCTTAACAAAGCCGTGATATCCTAGTTGTGCAAGTTTGCTACGCACACCTGTAACCGTTGACACACGGCCGAAAATTTCCCAGTAAACTCGGTACTGAAGAAGGAAAATAAGATACACGCGATGTCCTCATCCCCATACCGCAAACAGAATAGCAAATCCGACGCAGTTTCCGTCACCCTGACTGACGAAGTTGGGCGATCGCTGACTTGCAACATAGAATATTCTATGGACTTAGAAGGTCAAGAATACGCCTTACTGCTTCCAATTGACTCCCCAGTAGAAATTTTTACTTGGAACGAAGACGACGCAGACGAAGCAGCCATTCCAGTAGAAGACGAGACCGAAATTGACAAAATTTTTGATACCGCTAGAGTTGTCCTGCAAGAGCAGAACTTGACACTCCAGCGCACGGCTGTGACTCTGACGGTAATTGGCGAATTGCCAGATTTTCCCGACGAGGATGCGGAGCCAGATGCCGACCCAGAGCAGGAGTCAGATTTTGAGGAATTGATGTGGTTGACCAGCTTCTATCACGAAGAGCAGGAATATGCTATTTATACGCCTCTCGACCCGTTCTTTATCTTGGCTAGAATGAATGATGACGGTCAGCCAGAATTGCTCTCGGAAGAAGAGTTTGAAAGACTGGAACCTATGTTACCTATGCTAGAAGACCAGTTCTTTGACGAGCTTGATTAGATCTTAATTGAAGGCAGAAGGGACTATGGATCGAGAACAACTGACAAAAAGCAGCGCGCGCGAGGGCCGAAAAGGTACTCCGCAAGTTTCTAAATGGTTGTTTTATCTAGCGTTACTCCCGGCGGTTTGGGGTGTGTGCGCTTGGCAGGGCTGGGCTTGGTGGAGCTGGGCTTGTGCCCCTGCTAAACTAGCTGCTGAGTCAACGACCCCAGCAGTCAAAAATGCTGTTTCTATCCAAATTCCCGAAGGTACTTCTAGCCAACAAATCGGACGAGATTTGGAAGCTGCGGGGTTAATTAGATCGGCCTCCGCATGGAATATGTGGGCCCGCTGGTTGACTCTGCAAAACCGGGAGGGAGGTTTTAAAGCAGGGACTTACCAACTGTCACCAACTCAGCCACTGAGCGCTGTGGCGGACAAAATTTGGAAAGGTGAAGTTGTACAGCAAAGTTTCACGATTCCCGAAGGTTGGTCGCTCACACAAATGAGCGCTTATTTTGAAGCACAAGGTTTTTTCCCAGCTAAGAGTTTTATGGCGGTGGCGAGTCAAGTTCCCTACGCTCAATACCCTTGGCTACCGAGCGGTTTGCCTCATTTGGAAGGTTTTTTGTACCCGGATACTTATCAGTTAGATGGGGATGCTGTCACCCCAGAAGCTGTGATTAAGCAAATGCTCAGCCGTTTCGAGCAGGTGGCTCTGCCTGTCTATCAAAAAAATCAGAAAAATACTAAGCTGGATTTGAAAGAGTGGGTCACTTTGGCAAGTATTGTGGAAAAAGAAGCGGTGGTGGCCAGTGAGCGCCAGCGCATTTCTGGGGTATTCAACAACCGTCTGAAAAAGGGTATGCCCTTGGGTTCTGACCCGACAGTTGAATATGCTCTCGGCATCAGGCAAACTAAGGAGAAGCCTCTGACTTTTAAGCAGGTAGAAACGCCTTCTCCTTACAATACTTATATAAACGCAGGACTACCACCAACTCCGATCGCAGCTCCGGGAATCGCGAGTCTGGAAGCGACTCTAGCTCCTGAAAATACCGAATATCTGTATTTTATGGCGCGGTATGACGGCACTCACATTTTCAGCCGCACTCAGGCGGAACACGATGCTGCTGTGGCTCAAATTGACCAAAAAGTGCGATCGGGGCAATAGCAGAATATGAGACAATTGTTAATTGGTAATGGGTAATGGGTAATTGGTAATTGGTAATTGGTAATTGGTAATTGGTAATTGGTAATTATCACCAACAAAAAAGAAGCAATAAATAACAAGTAATACATTCTCAATGCCCAATCCCCAATTCCCAATGTAAAATCTAAAATCTAACATCTAAAATAATTATGTCTTGGGGTAAACTACTACAGCCCGATTTAGTTCTTGGCACTGCTGTCGTGAATTTAACGGCTGATATTCTTCAGAAATATCACATAAAAGGATTAGTGTTAGATGTGGATGAAACTCTCGTCCCTATCACAGCATCAAATGCTTCTCCCGAACTCAGTTTGTGGGTAAAAGAGATTAAGCCCGTCGTATCCCTATGGTTGGCCAGCAATAATTTAAGTCAGAATCGGATTGGTCGAATAGCTGATTCTTTGAATCTACCATACATCACTGGTGCTGCTAAACCCTCGCGGCGCAAATTACGCAGAGCACTGGATGCGATGGATTTGCCCGTGGGACAGGTGGCGATGGTGGGCGATCGACTTTTTACCGATGTTTTAGCCGGTAATCGTTTGGGTATGTTCACTATTTTAGTAGAACCAATGGTGGATGCTGGGGATGCGGTGCGGAAATATCCGGTGCGCTCTTTTGAAGTTTGGGTTTCTCAAGCTTTGGGCGCATCTCTGAAAACTAAAGATTAGTCATTCAACCAATAACCAATAACAACTAACCAATAACAAATGACTAAAACCATTGTTGTTAAAATAGGAACTTCGACACTCACTCGATCGACTACAGGAAACTTAGCCCTTTCCACCATTGCTACATTAGTCGAAGTTTTGACAAATTTGCGACACCAAGGTCATCAAGTAGTTTTGGTTTCTTCCGGTGCAGTTGGAGTTGGCTGCGCGCGCTTGGGTTTGACAGAAAGGCCACGAAATATCGCTCTCAAACAAGCTGTAGCCGCCGTAGGACAAGGGCGGCTGATGCGGGTGTACGATGACTTGTTTACTACTCTACAACAGCCGATCGCCCAAGTTTTACTAACACGCCACGATTTAGTGCAGCGTAGTAGTTATGTTAATGCTTCCAATACCTTTGGGCAACTGTTGCGATTAGGGGTGATTCCGATTGTCAACGAAAACGATACTGTAGCTGTAGACGAACTCAAATTTGGCGATAACGATACGCTTTCAGCATTAGTAGCCAGCTTAGTCGAAGCAGATTGGTTATTCGTGCTCACAGATGTCGATCGACTTTATTCCGCCGATCCCCGCAGCAATCCCGACGCCCAACCCATAGCCCTAGTCCAAAGTATGGCACAGCTCACAGAATTTCAGGTACAAACCGGAGATTCCCGCAGCGGTTGGGGCACAGGCGGAATGGTGACAAAAATTGAAGCAGCCAGAATCGCCACAGCATCAGGAGTCCGCACCGTCATCACCAACGGGTGCTTTCCCGCGAACATTGAAAAAATCCTCAACGGAGAGTCCATCGGTACCCAATTCGAGCCTCAACCGCGCCCTGTAAACGCGAGGAAACATTGGATAGCCAACGT
This sequence comes from Microcoleus sp., assembly GCF_041354475.1. Lineage (NCBI taxonomy): Bacteria > Bacillati > Cyanobacteriota > Cyanophyceae > Oscillatoriales > Microcoleaceae > Microcoleus > Microcoleus sp. The sequence goes on along the minus strand of NZ_JBGJZU010000036.1, from coordinate 32,226 downwards.
GCTAATTCCTGTGGGGAAACTCTACTTAGATCCGGGTGCTGTCAACGCAATTACTCAAGGTGGAAAATCGCTGCTAGCCGCCGGAATTTCGCAAATAGAAGGAGAGTTTCAAGCAGAAGATGCCGTCCGGTTATGCGACACGGAAGGCAAAGAAATTGCCAGGGGACTGGTGAATTATCACAGTTTAGAATTGAGACAAATTCAGGGCTGTAAGTCAGATAAAATTGCCGAAATTTTAGGTTATCCAGGAGTAGAAACTGTGGTTCACAGAGATAATTTAGTCATTGTTTAAGCGATTTTAGGAAGATACTCTTAACGGAAAAAATCTGCCTCCTTTTCTTTCTTCCTTCTTGGGAGGGGCTGTTTCATTCTCAAAAAAACGATGATGGGGCATAATACCCACCCCTAGCCCCTCCCTGGAGGGGAACCGAAGATGGAGAATAATACCCACCCCTAGCCCCTCCCTGGAGGGGAACCGGAGATGGGGCATAATACCCACCCCTAGCCCCTCCCTGGAGGGGAACCGGAGCTCGTCGCTCGCGAGGAGGGTAAGCACACACCATGCTTTCAAGCGATTGTTGATACTAATGGGGGGTGACTTCTTCCTTCTATTTATCACAAAAAATCCAAACAGTCGATCGAGGAATCTAACCCCACAAAGGAAGCCACTTGCAGCACCGTATTGCAAGAATTGGTTTTGGTGTGTCTAAATAATTCGTTCATCGCGTCTGTAAACAATTCAAATACTTTTTCAGCTAATTCTAAAGCTTGTTGTTTTTCCCACTCAGTCATTTGAATTTCTTTAAGTAATTGCAACATTTCGGGTGTATTTAAAATGTGATGATTCTCCAAACGCACATAAGCGCCTCCAAAATAGACATATTCTTTTTTTGTAATTTTCTGTAATTCCATCACCACTTCCAGGGCAGCCTCAAAAAAAACTGTCGCCGTTGCTTCGAGAACTTCTACTAACACAATTTTTTGCAGAGGAGATGCTTCAAAAGCGTAGCGTTCCAGGGCGGCACAGAGCGATCGGGTTTTTTTCGTTTCTTCACCCCAAAGCAGTCTAAAGTCGCCGTAACTCATGGATTGGTTAAATCCCAGTTCCTCCAGGTATTCCAGATAGCCGTGCCAGTAGTAATTTTCTTTGTAAGTATATTTATTGATCAGTTCCTGAACTTTGTTATTACTTGCATAATCTCGGAGGACGTACTTGTTTAAATCGCTCAATCCCACTGCCAAAGGATCGAGTACAGGTGCAAAAATTAGCCTTTGATTAGGGTGGATACTTTTATTGGTTAGAAATTCAAACAACGGCAATTTCACAAATTCTTGCTTTTTGTGTTCAATGAATGCTACAATCTCTTTCATCTTTATAGCCTTTGCTTTGCGATCGCTGTTTTCAATATACGGTTAATGCCTAGTTCTATTATCTATGTTAAAAGCATAGATAGCAGTGTTTGTCATCATAGATATTGGTATTGTACATCAGGGAAAATTGTGATTTGCATCATAGGGTGCAGAATCCATCAATGGGGGCCAGAGGGAACCCTCCCCTAGTGGCACCGCAATGGTAGCAAAGGACAATTTGCCATTTCCTCAATTGCCTTTGGGTACGTTCTGGGTTAATCTATTTTTTGGATCAGTTAAGAAAATTCTAGGAGCTCAGCTTGGAACGCACTTTTTTAGCGATTAAGCCCGATGGCGTACAGCGCGGACTCGTTGGCGAAATTATCGGTCGTTTTGAGGCCAAAGGCTTTACGCTAGTTGGCATGAAACTGATCGTGGCGACTCGCGAATTGGCCGAACAGCATTACGGTGTCCACAAAGAAAGACCGTTTTTTGAAGGATTGGTAAACTTCATCACTTCAGGCCCCATGGTGGCGATGGTGTGGGAAGGCGACGGTGTTGTGGCTTCGGCGAGAAAAATCATTGGCGCAACCAATCCTCTGAATTCGGAACCGGGGACAATTCGTGGTGATTTGGCTGTGAATGTCGGCCGCAATATTATTCACGGTTCGGATGCTGTGGAAACTGCCAATCAGGAAATTAGTCTCTGGTTCAAGGATGAAGAATTGAGTGCTTGGAAACCTTGTTTAACTCCTTGGATTGTGGAGTAGTTTTGAGATTCTCCCGATTGATGAATCGGGAGATGATCTGAAATTATTAGGCGATGGAAATAGGCTCTTGGCTAATTCTGGGGGTGATATCAATTCCGGTTGTATCGGAATGATTTAACCGCGAAGGCGCTAAGGACGCGAAGGAAGAGAAGAGAGAGTTTAATACAGGACGATGAAGACAGGATTTTATATGAAGAGTCATAAAAGATTATTTAACCCACATATTTTACGATCAAAAAACCCAGAATTAGGGAAAAATTCTGGGTTATATCATTGACTGTTGCATCGGAATGATTTAACCACAGAGAACGCAGAGAACACAGAGGGAGATAACAGAGATGAATAATTCCCATGCTACCAGATTTTATATTATGGCTATGGGATTTTTCAATTATGGCAAGCGCCAAAGTGCTTGCTAGATCAAGGATTAGACTGAGTTTGCTGTGGCTGCTGGTTTTGGAGGAGAAGTTGCTGTTGTTGAATCTGAAGTTGCTGATTTTGCAGGTCTATTTGCCGCTGTCTGTCTTCTAGTTGCAGTTTTCTGTCTTCGGCTTGCTGTAATCTATCTTCACGTTGTATCTCTCTTTCTAGTTGTCTGTCTTCACGTTGCTGTTCTCTATCTTGACGTTGTTCGCGAATCTGTCTAAGCTGATTGCGTCGGTCGAAATCTCCGCCTAAAAATAAGTTCTGAAAAGTATTGATAGTTGTTTGAAAACCACTCAAAACTCCGCTAACGCTGTTGATGACACCTGCAACTCCGGTGAAGGGCTGCAAGAAACTGTTGACATTATCGGCTACCCTAGTATAGCCCGATCGCGCTACAAGAATCACATCATTGTTGCGGAGAGTGGGATTGTTGTTTGGATTCAAACCCTGGGCAAAGTCAACATCTATGGTGCGGCGAGAAACAGTGCCATTGGCGTTCAAACGTAGCAGTTCCACCTTGTCTTTTTTGGCACGCAATTGATTGAAACTGCCAGCAGTTAGCAAAGCTTGGTGGAGAGATGTACTGGGTTTAACTAACAAAGCTCCCGGTCTGACCACTTCGCCTACAATATTGATGCTAATGGCGTTGGGAGAGAAGCTACTACTGCCAATTTGTGAAATTTCTGTCAAGTCTACATTCGTTGCGGTGGGGATAATAACGCTATCGCCTTCTTGGAGCAAAACATCTTGGGTAGCATCACCTTTTTGCAGCAAATTCCAGAGATTTATCATGATAGTTTGTTCGTTTCCTCCTCTGATTTGGCGGCGGATTTGCACGCGGCGAATGTCTGCTTCTGTGGTGATACCGCCAGCAATTTTGAGTGCTCTAGTGATAGTTGGTAGACCCACCACGGCTCCTTGTTGTTGCTCGATGCTAACAAAACCCAGTTCGGTTTGTTGGTTGGTCGATCGCAAATCAGCAGCAGATATAGTATAAGGTCCAGGGCGACTTACCTCGCCGACAATGACCACACCAATTGGTTTAGTAATATCAGCGGAAAAATTGGCACTGGCTCTTTGACGTACTTCTTGAGTATTGAGAGAACTAGCTGTGGGTATATAAATTGTATCTCCATCTCGGATAGTGACATCTTGCCGCAGATTTCCGGTATCTAAAAATTCCTGCAAATTAACAGTAATAACTTGCTCTGGTCCCCCTCTGCGGGGACGGCGGATTTGGACGGCCCGCATATCTCCTGCGGATGTGACTCCTTTTGCAAGTTGCAGCATTTCCATCAAAGTGGGAAATTTGACTCCTCCCCCTTCTCTGGAGGGATTAATCTTGTAGGAACCGGGACGAGTAATTTCACCAGCAATCCCGATGTTTAGGGGTCTAGCAACCATCAAAGTTACGGTGACAACGGGCACATTGATGAAGGGTTCATATCGCTTGGTAATGGCGCTGGCGGCTTGTTGCAATGTGAGCCCTTGAATTGATACACTACGAATGATTGGTAAATTGAGAGTACCGTCAACTAATACTTGGTATTCTTTGCTAAATTCAGGCACACCGAAAATATCTAAAGCAATGCGATCGCCCGAACCTAAAACATAAGGTGATTCCTGGGTGGGTAAACCGGAATTGCCGAGGGGGACACGAGCACCAGGAAGAGGTGGAGGTGGAGGTGGCGGTAGTCTCACTGGATTTGGGTTAGGAAGGGGTGGTCTGGGTCTGAGGGCTGGTAACTGAGCTATAGTGGGTAGTGAACTGCTCAATAACACGAGTGCCGATAAACTAAGACTGGTAGCGCCTTTAACGGTTTGTTTCATATTTTTTTCGGGTTGCAGTCTGTTCCGGGGCGATCGCAATTCGGTTAATTAGTTTATAATTTTAGACCCAAGTTTAAGCTCCACATTCATCTGGGGAGAACTCACTAAAATCTAAAATTTAAAATCTCAAGTCAACTCACATCCAGTGTAGCCTCACTTTGCTGTAAAATCCAGATCGTCTATTCTTATTTGCGAGTCAAAAATACGTGGGACTTAAGCTTGATAAAGTGATTCCTTGGGGTCGCTGCTTGGACGAATATATCGGAATGTTTCACCTGACATCGGCAGACCGGAAGTTAAAGATACTTGACTGTGCCGGAGGTCCAGCTAGCTTCAATGCAGAAATGACTCGCCAAGGTAATCAAGTAACTTCTTGCGATCCTGTTTATCAATTTTCGGCGGTCGAAATTGCCGAACGCATCCAGGAAACATATCAAAGGGTGATTGATGGAGTTAGGGCAAATCAAGACGACTACCTGTGGACAAATATCGAGTCACCAACCCACTTGGGCGAAGTGAGAATGGCGGCGATGCAGCAATTCTTGGAAGATTTGCCCCAAGGGATTCAGGAACGCCGCTATGTAACTGGTGAGTTGCCGATATTACCTTTTGAGAATGGCCAGTTTGATTTGGCACTATGCAGTCATTTTTTGTTTACTTATTCCGACCATTTTACCGAATTATTTCATCTGGAATCAATTCTAGAAATGTGTCGTACTGCGAGGGAAGTGCGTATTTTTCCTGTTATAAAAATTTCTGGTGAACCTTCTATTTTACTAACACCAATTATCCAAGAGTTAAAAGGACAAGGATATAAAGTAGAAGTTCAGGATGTATGCTATGAGTTTCAAAAGGGAGCCGACCAATTGTTGCGAATACAGCCTGGTTTTGATTCCACTCGAATTCCCTAAAGCTCCAAAATCTACATCTTTGATATAATATTACACCACAATCTAAACTCAAAACAACTCATGCCACAAACAGTCTGGATCGCACGACACGGAAACCGCATCGACTTCGTTAACCCCGACTGGTTTCTCACCGCAGAACACCGCTACGATCCCTATCTTTCAGAAGATGGACACATTCAAGCCAAACAATTGGCTAACCGCCTCAAAGGTGAAGGAATTTCTCACATTTTTGCCTCTCCTTTTCTGCGAACAGTCCAAACGGCAAACTACGCTGCGGAAGCTCTGGATTTGTCGCTAAAACTAGAGTGGGGATTGTGCGAGTGGCTGAATCCTGAATGGATGACGGAAATGCCAGAAACTCTTTGTGTGGATGCTTTATGTGAGCGTTTCCCTCGGATTGATGCTTCCTATAAAGGTGGGATGCCAAATTATCCCGAAACAGGGGAGGCTTGTCTCCAAAGGGCTGGGGAAACTGCTAGACGCCTTGTCGCTGAGTTTCCTGAAGATATACTGTTAGTAGGTCACGGTGCGTCGGTGTTAGGGACTGCGATCGGACTGGCGGGGGGTATGGAAACGGAAATTAATGCTTCTCTGTGTTGTTTGGTGAAAGTGGTACGGGATGGGGGAGAATGGTCGATCGAACTTAATGGCGATACTTCTCATCTGATCGATACGGAAGCGACGCTCCGGTTTAATTAAAATTGAGAATTATGCAATCTTGTGTATTAAAATGAGGCTGAGATTGTTCAATTTCAAAAATATCAAATCGAAAATCCCGAATCGGTATGGCTGGACATAGTAAGTGGGCGAATATTAAACGCCAAAAAGCTAGAGTTGATGCTGTTAAAGGCAAGGTTTTTGCTAGAATATCTCGTGAAATTATTGTCGCAGCCCGCAGTGGTGTGTCAGATCCGGCGGGCAATTTTCAATTGCGAACGGCTATTGAAAAAGCGAAGGCGGCAAGTATTCCTAATGAAAACATAGAAAGGGCGATCGCCAAAGGTGCGGGTTTGTCTGGGGCGAGTTCGGAATTAGAGGCTATCCGCTACGAAGGTTACGGTATTGGCGGTGTGGCTATTTTGATTGAAGCGCTGACAGACAATCGCAATCGCACGGCGGCTGGCTTGCGGGAAGCTTTTACAAAAAATGGTGGGAATCTGGGTGAAACTGGCTGCGTGGGCTGGATGTTTGACCAAAAAGGGGTTTGTACGGTAGGCGGTTTTATTGATGAGGAAAAATTGTTTGAAGCGTCCCTAGAAGCCGAGGCTCAATCCTATGAGTTGATATTTATTGATGAAGATGAGGAAGGTGGTGAGGTGTTTACGACTGTGGCTAATTTGGAAAATCTTTCTGAGGTTTTGAAACAGAAAGGTTTTCAAGTTTTGCAGTCAGAGATTCGTTGGATTCCCAGTATTATAGTGGAAATCGACAATGCTGAAAAAGCTCGATCGCTCTTGAAGCTGATGGATGCACTGGAAGATTTGGATGATGTCCAAAGTGTGACTGCTAATTTTGAAATGACAGATGAATTGATGTCTTTGAGTATGGTTTAATGCTTTAAAGATGAGGGATCTGGATCGTCATGCTGGCACTGCAAAAGATGAAAACTCGCCAGCGGGACGATCGCGCTACACTATTACCAGGAAACGAATCCCCATGTGTAGGCGAGGGGGGAGTGTCAATCCAACGCCTGGCTCAAAAAGCTGCATTGAAAATCTCAACCCACACAAAAGCCATGCTAGATAACAACGAAAGCAAAATAGACAGCACCCACTCAGAAGAAGTTCTCTCAGCAACCGAAGTGTCAGAAACCAAGGATCGATCCGAATCGGAGGTGCAGGCTGAACCAGGGGATAAATCCAATTGGTTCGGTTCCATTTTCGGAGCCGTCTCTGCAAGGGCGAGTGCGGTAGGGAGTGCGGCAGCGAGTGCTGGAAGTGCGATTGTTGATACGGCGAGTGCGGTGGGGAATGCCGCCGGCACTGCTGGAAGTGCGATTGTTGATACGGCGAGTGCGGTGGGGAATGCAGCCGTCAGTGCTGGAAGTGCGATTTTTGTTAATACCGCGAGTGCGGTGGGGAATGCAGCGGCGAGTGCGGGAAGTGCAGCAATGCAAGTTCCCAATTTTTTTGGTTCATCCCTAGTTTTTATTTCGCAGAGTCCTATTCTGAAAAAACTGACCCAAAAGTTCAAAATCGACTGGTTAGTTAATGCTATAGATGCTGTTGATGTCGTAAATGCCGAGGCGCAAGTTCGAGAGTTACAGCGCCAATATCCTCACGAGAAACCCGAAGAGATCGCACATCACTTGATGGTGGAAAAAGCCTTGCTAGCGGCAGGAAGTGGCTTGGTGAGCAGTTTAGTTCCCGGCGTGGCTTTGGCGTTGTCTGGCATGGATTTAGCGGCAATGACGGCGTTATCTGCCGAGTTGGTTTATCAAATTGCTGCCGCCTATGGCATGGATTTGCGATCGAGCGATCGCAAAGCAGAAGTTGTCGCTATTTTTGGTTTGTCCTTGGGTAGCAATTTAGCGATCGAAGCTGGAGTTACGCTTGTCAGCAATATTCCCTTGGCGGGTGCGGTAATTAATGCTAGCGCCAGTGCGACAATGATTTACGCGCTGGGATACGGTGCTTGTCGGTTTTATGAAGCGCATCTCGATTTCTCGGAAATCGAAACCAAGCTCGAAGATTTACAAGAGGTATTGCAAGCGGAAAGTGAGCAATATTTAGAGACAGCGATCGCACAAGAAACGGTGATGGATTGGATTTTGGTGTATGTCGTCTATGCCAGCAAAAACTTCACCCGATGGGATGAGTTATTACCGGAATTACGAGCGGCGAATTTAAATCCCAGGACTTTAGCTGAGATTGAAGCTGTGACAAATAAGTCTAAATTGCTTCCCAAGTTGGATATTTTACTCGCACAACTCGAACTTGACTTTGCCGAACCACTTTTAAAGCGATGCACTGAGATCATCGAGGCTGACGGTGAAATTAATCAACAAGAGGGGAAAATTTTGCTGACAATTCAACGAGCTGTTTTGAGCAAAAGAAAGCAAGCTCAAAAGCCAGCCCAGCAAACTTCGATCGAGGATGGGGTATCGGAAGCCACTGAAGCACAAACTGAAGTCCAAGCTGAATCACAAATTCCCTCTTTATCTTCTGATTCTCCTTCTACTGATAAGTTGAGTTCGAGTATGCTGCAAAATTTCCAAAAAATCATAAAAGTTGCAGGGCGATTAGACGTGCCAAAGATTGCGAATTTAATAGATACTGAATCACAAACTCCCCCCTTATCTTCTCATTCTCCTTCTACTAAGTTGAGTGCAATTCTGCTGAAAAAATTCAAGCAGATTTTAGCAGGTTCTACGCGGTTAGAAGTGGCAGAGATTGGGTATTTAATCGATCAGGTCGATCGCATGACGGGAGAAGAGTTTGAGGAATTTTTAGCCTGCTGTTTCCGCAATCTCGGTTATGCGGTCGAAATGACACCCAAAACGGGCGATTTTGGTGCGGACTTGATTCTCTCTAAAGCCCGCAAGAAAACCGTTGTCCAGGCAAAACGCTATCAAGGAAAAGTGGGAAATTCCGCCGTGCAAGAAGTGGTTAGTGCGGTTAAGTATTACGGGGCGCAAGATGCGATCGTTATTACAAACAGTATGTTTACATCCAATGCTCATAAACTGGCTCAAGCGAATGGGGTACAACTCTGGGGAAGAGAACAGTTAATTGATTTAGTGATTAGAGCTAAAAAATAAGGGATCTATGAACCAAGAATCGCAGTCTATGAAAGAGCGGGGAGTGTCATTTGAAACAAAAAAAATTTGCAGTTTTGCCGTCGGAAACTCGCTGGATTCCCAGTATGACAGTGGAAATCGACAATGCTGAAAAAGCTCGATCGCTCTTGAAGCTGATGGATGCACTGGAAGATTTGGATGATGTCCAAAGTGTGACTGCTAATTTTGAAATGACGGAAGAGTTGATGTTGTTGACAGTTGATAGTTGACAGTGGGCCGTGGAAAGTGGGAAGGGTGCACTAACCAATAACCAATAACCCATAACTAATAACCAATGACTATTCTTTCGGACCAGTTAGCAAATAAGTAATCATGTAGCCTTTGCCTTTAATTTGAATAGCGCCACGCTTCTGAAAAGTATACTTATCCTTTAAGAGTTCTTGGGTTTCTACGGTGACTTGAATGCAGCCGGTAATCCCATGGGATTCCATGCGCGAAGCAATATTTACTGTGTCGCCCCACAGATCGTAAATAAACTTTTTGAGCCCGATAACTCCGGCTACTACTGGCCCGGTGTGAATGCCGATCCGAATGCTGAAAGGTTCTGAATGTTGTAAACTGAGGCGGCGAATTTCTTGTAGCATATCGATCGCCATTGCTGCGATCGCCTCGGCGTGATCTGTTCGGGGCGTAGGCAAACCACCGACTACCATGTAAGCATCACCGATAGTTTTAATTTTCTCTAAACCGTGGCGATCGGCCAAGTGGTCAAAAGCGGAAAAAATATCGTTGAGCACTTCCACCACCGCCGTGGCTGAAATTCTCGAAGAAAGCTCTGTAAACCCCACAATATCAGCAAACATGACGGTTACTTCGCCAAAACTTTCGGCAATATTTTTTTCGTTGTGCTTCAAACGCTCGACAATCGCTGCCGGTAACACATTTAGCAAGAGTCGATCGGACTTTGTTTGTTCGGCTTCCAACTGTTTGTAAGCATTCTGCAACTGGGAAGCTTGGCGGGCTCTTTCTTGGGCTAGTTTTTCGATTTGGGCAGTGCGGCTCAAAGCTGTCAGCATATAAGTGACGGGAATGAAAGTCCATAACATCCCCATGGTGAGAGTTCCCCAAGAACGCCAGTGTTTTCGACTTTTACGAATTTCCCGACTGGCTGAGACGTAGACATACCAATCGCGATCGCTAATTTTGAGGCGTCTCCTGCAAGCGGTATAATCTGGACCCGGATTGTTGAGAATGGGACAGTTTGACTTGACTTGCTGTTGCAAATCGGCGGACCCCGGCAAGACTTGTTGGCTGTCGGACTGAAACAGCACTGAAAATTCGTTAATTTGGCTGGTGGCTGGTGTATCTTGCCGAACGGGGGGGCGGCTATCCCGTGAAATTGAGGATGCTTCTGGCTTGTCTGGAGCCTCGCTAGAGATATAAATATTCAGATAGTCGGTATTGCGTCCTTTTAAAGAAGTTTGCAACACATCTTTGCCTCGAAATACTCCCATGACAAATCCTTGCAGCAGTTGGCGACGGGAGGCGACGGTAGTTAGTTTGGTGCTGGTTTCGTAAATCGGGACTATGGCTAATAGATTTAATTCCGAGGAATTATTTTGAATTAAACCGATGTAGCTGGTGACAACCATTTCTCCGGTATCTCGCCCGCGAGAGAGTGCGGCCCGGATTTGTGGTTGGGAGGCGAAGTCAAAGCCCAAAACAGTTTTGTTGCTTGCTGCGGGTTCTAGGTATAAAGCAGGGAAGTATTCGGAACGTTGACGGGCTGGGATTGGTTGTCCTTGGAGACCTAATTCTGTAATCTGGAAGTTGGGCTGGTTTTGGGTTTGGTTTTGGGCTTCGTAGTCGGCGCGATCGCGATCGGGGACGCGGGGTAGCCAAGCCAGGATTTGCAGACTGGGGTGGACTGATAGGGGACGACCCACAAATCGGGCAAAGGAGGACTTATCGACTGTGCGGAAAGCTTTCATGTAGTCGCTGAGGGCGAGAACAGTGTCTAAATCTGAGTTTAGCTGCCTTTCGAGGGCGATCGAGATATCATCCATGCGACGGTGGGTTTCGTAGTCCCAGCGCCCGTTTTCCCAGTTCCACACAATGGCAAATGTAAACACAGACAACCCTATACCCAAACTCAGCGTCAAACCTGCTGGAATGTAGCGAAACCAGGGCAAAGGTAATTTTTTCAACATAATCGAGTCGCCAATAGGGGATTTAGGATAGCGCAGCACTGATTTCGATTAATTTCAGCTAATTTCAGCGTTTTATGCTGCGAATTTAAAGCCCCGATCGCTCAAAAACGGAGGGCAATTGGGAATTAAAATTTAGAGGTTTCTGACATTTTGCACCTTTGTCAACAACTTAAGAACCTACTCCCACACTGGAATTTAAATCCACAGTTCTCTTCCCTGGCAAGATTGCCCAGATACACCGCAGGCTTCCCTTATATTTTTTTACCATAATTTGATAGCCGATCGGCAGTTCCAAACCTGTCATATCCTGTGCGCTTCGCCCATCACTCTACACCGACAAGCTGATACAAGAACCGCGAGCAGTTTTGTTAACTTCTATTCTGGCTTGAAAAGCTTCTTTTAAGTGTGGCATATGGGTAACGGTTAGAATGCAGGCGAAATCCGAGGCGATCGCGTTAATAGCTGCAATCAGTCGATCGCATCCTTCGGCATCCTGAGTCCCGAATCCCTCGTCAATAATCAACATTTGCAAAGCCGTTCCTGCCCGCTGAGATAACAATCTCGCCAGGGCCAACCGAATCGCAAAATTAATCCGAAAAGCTTCACCACCAGAGTAAGTTTCGTAGGGACGAGTGCCACGGGCATCGGCGATTAAAATATCTAAAGTATCAATCAATTTAGTCGCTTTTTTAGAAGCAGCAGCCCGCTGAGTAATAAATTGAACGTGCAATTGATTGGCGCTCAACCTGGATAATATTTGATTAGTTTCTGCTTCTAGTTGAGGCAACACATTTTCAATCATCAAAGCTTGAATACCATTTTTACCAAAGGCTTGACCAAGCTCTTGATAAACTCGCTGCTGGCGTTTGGCAACTTGCATTTGCTCCTTTTGAGCTACTAGCTGAACTTGCCAAGCTTCTAGACTTTGCTGCTGTTGCTGAAGCCGTCCCAGACTTCCCAAATGTTGGTCTAGCTGCTGGCGACGGCGACTGATTTGTTGCTCGATCGCACTTATTTGTGGTCTGGAATCGGGATGTTCTTGCAACTGCTTATTCATGGCCGCAATTTGAGCGCTGACAGCTTGCAAATCTCGATCGCGCACAGCCATCGAACTAGCTATTTCATTAACTCGCTGCTGCACTTGCGGGTGCTGCTGAGTTGCCGCCCGCAGTTTTTCGGCCCTAGGAAGCCAAAATTGCGTCCGGCGCATTTCGCTGCGGACTTGTTCGTGCTGTTCAAAATTGTAACCAACTTCCGCAATATATCTATCTAAAGACAGAATTTGCTGCTGTATGGGCGAACTGTTTTTTTCCTGTTCTAACTGCTGCTGCAATGCGACTAATTGAGTTTGCAATTCAGGACGGCGGGCCTTAATTTTATTAAATTTTTGTTGAGCATCTTTGATTTGAGATTGCTGAATTTCTGCCCACCGCAAACGCTTTTCTTCACTGCGGACGAGGGAGTGACTGAGATCGCTATAATTGAGTTGTTGCAGTTGCTGTTCGATTTGTTGGAGTTGGGCATACTCATCGGATGCGTAATCCCCAGTACGGAGCGATCGCTCTATTTCCCCAGCATCTTTTCGCAGAATTTGCAAGCGTTTTTCATCTTTACCCAGTGCCTCCAATTGAGCCTGCAAATTAGCGCGCCGTTCCCGCAATTCTTCATAGGGGGCTAATTCAGCTTCTAGTTGGCGAAATTCCTGTCTGAGGACATGAATTTCCCGTTCCGACACGGCTAACTGTTCGCGGACTACCCAGAGTTGATTCCAAATTTCTTGCTGTTGAGTATGATGTTTTTTGACTACCAAATTCCAGTAGTGTTCGTCTAAAGGTCGATCGCACAAAGGACAATTCCCAAAATCGGCATCGCGCACAACTAAATGGGAGTGAGATTGCTCATTGTCCAGCAAATTCGCTGCTTGACTTTCCCGAAGCAAAGCCTTCTCGGCAGTTTTTTCGCCTTCTTCTTTCCGTAAAAGTTGCAGTTTGCGATCGATTTCATCTAATTTAGTTTGATAGTCCAGGCTTTTAGCTTTCAGGTTTTCCAGAAAGTTGTGTCTTTCTCTGCCTTTTTCTCGGACTCGCTCCTGATAAACTCGCTTGTTTTCTAACAGTAAAATTTGATTAGCAATTGCCGAAATTTCCTGTTGCAATTGGGGCTGTCGCTGCTGCTGTTCCACTTGCAACTGTCGGTTAATTTCCTGTAAGCGGGCGGTTAAACCTGCGTGGGCGCGATCGAGTTTAGTTTGTGTCTGTTGTTGCTGCTGGAGTAGGGGCGAAACTTGCACTTGCAATTGTTCTAGTTGTTGGAGTTGCGATCGGGCTACTTGCAATTTAGCCAGTCCTTTTTCCACCTCCGGCTGCTGTTTCAGAACTTCTATCACTTCGGTTTCTTGCTGTTGCAAAACATCTAATTGAGCTTGCAATTGTTGAATTCTGCCTTGCAAAACACTCAATTCTTGCCGCTGCTGTTCTTGCAATTTTTGACGTTGATTTTGAGCCTCTTGGTTAGCTTTAAATTTTCCGGCTAGACTCTCTTCATTGGCTTGTAGACTGTGGAAATAAGTAATTCCGGTTGTAATTTCATTTTCTTGCTCTAGCAGGGCTTGCAGCTCATTTTGCTGCTGTTTTGCTGCGGCGAGTTCTTGCTGCAAGCGACGGCATTCTTGAGAGATGTTGTTATGTTGTTGTTGGTAGCCACCCAGGAGTGTTTGCCAAGTTTGGCGATTGTGGTGTTGCAGTTGCAGTTGCTGCAACAGTGCGGTGTCGATTTGCTGCTGTTGTTGCAATTGCGTCGTAGTTTGCTGCAATTGGGCTTGTTCTGTGGCGATCGCATCTTTTTGTTGCAGTTGCTCTTGTATGGTTTGCAAACTCTGCTTGAGCACTTCAACTTGAGTTTTAAATTGTCTCGATTTATCCTTGGCTTGTTCCGATAAAGCATCGTAGCGATCGAGTTTGAGCAGATTTGCTAACACTTGTTTGCGCTCGATCGGCTTTTTCAGCATAAACTCATCAGCTCGCCCTTGTCGCAGATAGGCTGAGTTGATAAAAGTATCGTAATCTAATTTAATGTATTCGAGAATTTTCTGCTGAGTGATTCTCAGACCTTTATCAGTCAGCGTGCGAAAATTCACCCCTCCTAGCCCCTCCTTAGTAAGCGGCCCAGAAGAAGTAAATTCTGCTTGCGTTCCCTTACCAAGGGCACAATTCTCCTCTTGCGCCCCCCCTTTACTCAGGGCGTGGAAGGGGAGGTTGGTTGCTACTTGAAATTCCAAACTCCCGGATTGTCCGCGGCGGCGATGGCGAATCACCCGATAAACTTGGCCACCAGTAGCAAAAGTGAAATCAACCCGAACATCAATTTCGCCCATGTGGATGATCTCATCTTCATCGCTGCGACAACAGCCCCAAACAGCCCAGGTAATCGCTTCCAAGAGTGAAGATTTGCCAGCACCGTTAGGCCCGCAAATGCAAGCAGTGTGCAAGCCGCGAAAGTCTAAAGCAGCTTCGCGATAGCTGAGAAAATTTTTGAGTGTCAGTTGTATAGGAATCATTTAAGGCATCGCGCCATACAATCTCTTATAAGTAACACTATTTGTGTGGTGTTGGCTAGTTGTTCAATCCAGATCCAGAATAATATCAATTCCGGTTGTATCGGAATGATTTAACCGCGAAGGTGCTCATGACGCGAAGGAAGAGAAGAGAGGATTTGATATAACTTCTCAAAGAAGTCCCGACTCTGGGGATCGCTCCTAAATCAAAAAAAAGGTTGGCTGCAATCCTACAGCCAACCACCTACTTACTTGTTATAGATTTGCTCAAACAGCCCAACTATCGAGCAATATTGGGGAACGTATAACCGACACCCAGTAACAATCCCACTTCAGTACCATCCAGAAAACCAATATTCAACCCGGCGGTTGCTGTAAAATTTCTCGACAGTGGCACATCTACGCCCCCGGAAATCAGGAAGCCAAAATTGCTGTTGTCTCCGGTAGAAAATGCCACGCCAGCACCTGCATAAGGAGCAGCAGTAATCACAAAATCATCGCTGACTTCTACTGCATTTCCCGCTCCAAAATCGTAGGTAACAGGAATCAAAACCGTCAGGTTGTCCCGGAACAAAACACTAGGCCTCACCGAGAAATTGTTGGTCAAACCAATTTTGCTAATAATCGCAAAGGAAGTGTCGCCCAAGGCTGTATCTCCCCCAAAACCTAGATTACCGCCAATGCCGATGTAGCTAGGGCCAGAACGGGTAGAGCGTCCGGGTCTGACTTGGTTTTCTTGAGCCACTTTTTGAGTTGGTGCCGAGGCAATTTCCGGCTTTTCATTAGCAGTTGTCGGTTCCTTTGTCAAGGCCGATGCCGAAGTGCTCACAGGATGACTCAAGACTTCCTTGGCAGTTTTGACTTCTTTATCAGCATTGACTGCTGTCAGTTCCGAAGTTCGATCGCCCTTGGTGGCGTTTTCGGCAGTAGGCTGGACTTTAATGCTATTATCGGCGATGGTAGCTGCGGGTTCCGAGTCTTTAGTCTCAGCAGCCATAGATGTATTTTCCAGATTTTCAGTCGCCGGGATTTCCGCATTTGCCACATCTGATGTGGCTGGTGCCATGGCAGATGCTTGCACATTGGTGGATGATTCCGAAGTTGCTGTCTCTGGTACTAACTCAGATTTGACTCCCCCATCTAGTTGTAGAGAACTTATAGAATCAATTTGTTTATTACTAGCAGTTGTTACTGCATCGGTTTTAACCGCCGCAGTCGCAACGGACTCGGAAAGTTCAGGGATGTTTTGAGAGGGCAAACTTGCTGATGTGGCGGTATCTGGCAAGTTGCCAGTTTCAGCTTTAACTGACAGGGTAGTGCAACAAACAGCCAAAGCGGCAAGATTTACTAAGGCGAAAGTAGACCTGGAAAATAGATTATTCACAGATTCTCCTCAATCAATGGTGTGTTAAAAGTGTATCAGAGATAAAGTCGAGAGCGTTGTGTGAACTTGACAAAAATCTGAGTTGTCTTGTTCCTACATTGCCACTTAACCGTTGAACAGTCAACTCTCCAGCCGATACACTTCTTTGAGTGTCTATCAGTTGTGGGTTTTATTATAATTTGCCGATCGGCCAAAAATCAATCCCAGGGAAGATTTTATACAAAAGCTGTGTCGTTACCAGAGTACAGAGTCGATCGCGGGTAAGACCAAGATAGAATCTTGTAGTGAGTAGCAGCACCGACAGGCACAGGGAAAAATCCGGCAAGTCTGGCCACACTAGCGGGAAACCAATAGACAGCCAGAGTTCAAAACCGTCTAGGCAGCATCCACAGTTAACAATTGGTCTACATACTATCTAATCTCAACCTGATTTTATGAGCAAAGTTTTAATTATATTAGGGGAATTGAGCGATCGGGACATTGATTGGATGGTTGCTAACGGGAAGCGCACCCAAATCAAAGCCGGCACCACACTCATCACCGAAGGCAAACCCTTAGAAGCACTATATATCGTACTCGATGGCACTTTGAGCGTATTTGCCTCATCCCTAGGCAACAAACAAATTGGGACAATTATTTCCGGCGAAGTCCTAGGCGAAATGTCCTTTGTAGACGGAAGACTGCCATCTGCTAGTGTCATCGCCCAAGAAGAATGCCTAATCCTATCAATTTCTAGACGTCTACTAACCGAAAAACTCGAACAAGACGTACTATTTTCCCTGCGATTTTATCGCGCCATTACCAAATTTTTATCATCCAGATTGCGTGGTACTGTAAAGCGTTTAGGCGAAGATACCAATGACCTAGTATATCAACAACCACAGGACGAACTCCCCATCTCCCAAACGTTAGAAAATGCCGATTTAGCCCAATCGAGATTTAAATCCCTCTTGCACCGTTTAAGAGGAAATTGAAACAATTTTCACCAATCCCAACTAGACATCTCCCATAATTATAGTGAAACAAGCCAGACAGCCTCTGCTTCAGAAGCTTTTTGGGAGATGTCTATAGCCTTTCTCAGTTAGGTGAGTACAGGGTAATGGGGAACCCCCTCTGACTACTGCAATAATAGCTTCAATTAAGTTCATTAGTGATGCACGCCCGCTCTTGATAGTATTGGCGATCGGGTTTGACCCGATCGCCAATACCATAAGCTAAAAGAAGTTTTATGAAAGTTAAATTTAGGTTAATTTCAGTCTGTTTGGCCTTAGTTTGTGTTTACATCCCCTTTCGAGTGCTAGCTAATCCCCAAGGGTCGGGAGATACTGTCAGCTCGGCGCTGTGGTGGCAAATGGCCGTGTACAATCAGGTACAGCAAATTCAAGACAAGCAATATCTAGGGTGCGTCTGGGGCGATTCTATTTCTTCGGCTCTGGGCAATTCTTTGGGAGAGGAAAACTTTAATTTTGCGATCGGTGGCATGAGTACGGTTTCTCTGTTGGAACAGTTTCAACTGGTAGTACCAAAGGGTTTTAAGTGCGAAAAATCTATTATTGCGATCGGCACAAATGATGCTATGTACGGCATTAGTGATGAGCAGTTTGTCCATAATTTGCAAGAGGCGATCGCCAAATTGCGTTCTATAGGCACTAAAAAGATTATTCTGATTCCTGCTTTTTACTCCACACTTGCCGCCAGCTACAATCCTAAATTAGCAGGAACAATTTCGAGAGTTGACGAAATTAATGTTCTCATAAATCAAGTAGCGGCTGCGGAAAAACTTCCTGTGGAATCTCAAGGAATACAAGCATTATTTAACCAGAAGGAACTAAATCAAGATTTAACAATTGATGGAGTTCACCTGAATACCAAAGGTTTAGATATCTACAGAAAAGTGTTATTAAATATTTTAAAGTCTCCGCTATAAAATGCAGATTCGGTAGCCCCAAAATGGGGTATTTAATGTGTATTGATTACACCATGATTGTGGCTATTCATAGTGACTGTATTTATTGAGATTATCACTTCGGTTCCCTCTCCTGGCTGGCTGTGGACTGTTAGCTGTGCATTAATGCGATCGAATCGTTCTCTGATTCCTAAAAAACCAAATCCGGTATCAAAAAAATTACTTTCCATATCAAATCCTTGTCCGTTGTCTTTGACTTGCAACATCAACCTTAGCAAAAAGAAAACTGCTTAAGGCAGGTAACGGAAGAAAAGGATGAACACCTTCACCCATGTATACGTTGAGTTCGGCAAAACTCACGAGGCAATTTGGCTCTATTTTGTTCATCTCTTCGATGAGCTGTTTGTCAAGCAAACGGACTACAGCGGTGGAACATCCGGGAGCGTCCTGAAGTGTGACAGTACCGCGAGTGCCTACTTCTTCTATGTCACAAACCAAAAATTTGATCGACCCGCCGCAGCCAACGAATAATCGGAATTGCTATTTTGGGAATACGATCGCCAAATCTGGCAAAATCTTAATGGTTTCACAATTTAGTTCCACCCTTCGCCGTTTTGATTTCACTCTCCCAGCATGAAAACTCTCCAGTGGCCAGCTTGGTTCCCCTATCCGATTTCGTGGTTAAGGGCATTTGCTCTGGCTCAGAGTTTTAGCTTTGTAGTCAACAGGGGCATTCCTCTGGTTAACGATGATAGGGGCTTCCTGAGTTTACTGCTAACCGCTTGGCTGATTCAGTTGCCTTTGTTCTTTGTTGCTCACTTTTTTGCCACCACAATCTTAAATCCCCTCATCACTCTGGTTTCCGCCAGCTTTCTCCGGGGGCGCAAGTTCCAGCGCCGACATACGGGGATGCGCCAGCACCTGCGGGAAGGCTTGAATGCTC
This sequence comes from Microcoleus sp., assembly GCF_041354475.1. Lineage (NCBI taxonomy): Bacteria > Bacillati > Cyanobacteriota > Cyanophyceae > Oscillatoriales > Microcoleaceae > Microcoleus > Microcoleus sp. Next base: position 13,204 of record NZ_JBGJZU010000036.1, on the reverse strand, counting down.
TAGTAGTCATTTTTCTGGCCTTTAATCTGTCCCTGCTGGTGCAAATGGCGATTTTTTATTGGCCCGCACACTCCATCGATCCACGCCAATTATTCACAGGAATATCTACTCTAACCAATGTGGCGATCGCCGGTGAATTCGATTTTTGGCTCATCAAACTAGCCGCCGCTTTGTCAAGTTTAACACTATTAGCAGCACCCCTATATCAACACGATTTCCGAGTCCGCCAAATGCGGGCTGCTCAAAAATTGACCGAAATTGCCGAACTGGAAATGACTTTGTTGCAAGCTAAAAAACTCCAGCGTCAAAGAATCAATTTATTGAGACAGTCAGAAATTCAAATTCTCGGATTTTTACTGATAATCGCTGTGGTGATTGGTGGCGCTGTTTTTTTGGCTGCCAATTTGCGGGGAAATCAGCCGTTTTTATCCCCCGCAACTGATGGGATCAAAATCCCGCCTTTGGCTATGAAATCTGGCGATCCTTACCTTCGGGCACTGATGCGAACTATTTCTGCTAGCGAATCCAATGTTTCTCGACCTTATCACGTTGTTTACGGTGGTAAATACCTGTTAGATTTGAGCCATCATCCTGATTGGTGCGTCAAGATTGTGAATGGTCCCAATCGCGGCAAATGTACTACGGCTGCGGGCAGGTATCAATTTTTGAGTTCGACTTGGAAAGATAAAGCTCAGCGCTATCACCCGCGCCCTGCTAATTTTATTGTTTGGCAAGATTACAGTTTTGAGCCGGAATATCAAGATGCGGTGGTTTATGCTTGGTTGAGCGATCGCCAATTTTGGAAAGCTGATATTTCACAGATGTTGAAGGAAGACAAATTAACTGAGGTTTTGCGGATGTTGTCGGGAACTTGGACGAGTTTGGGATATGGCATTGAAAACAATTCAATGAGTTCTAGTTTGCCGAAAGTTTACAGGAAAATGCTCGATGAAGAGTTGAAAAATGCTGGTTCTTAGTTAATAGTTATTGGTTATTGGTTATTTGTGATTCATATTCATTCCGGCTCCTTCGCTAATAACTAAATAGGTGCGATTTTTTTAAAGTGTAGATAAAGTGATTGAATCACCAACTGTCAAAAATTGTCAAAAATATGAAAACTTCTCAATCTCAGTCTTTAATTCTGTGGCGACAAGTAGGCGGCGTGGCGGCTTTGCAGGGAGCAATTACTCTAACTTGGATGCTTTACCGATTGTATTTACCTCAACTTTTAGCGGGGTTTGGTTTTGCGGGATTTGACAGGGGAATCACTATTTTAGAGGATAGTTTGGCAATTGCGATCGAACCTTTTGCTGGCTGGCTTTCTGACAAGCAGCGTCACTGGATGGGAACTCGTTTTCCGCTGATTGTGGTGGCTACTATCCTGTCGTCGGTTATATTTATGGCGATTCCGGCTATTTTTATTTTCGGCAATCCAGTCTCTCCTCTCCGCTGGATTTTCCCTGTGGTAATTGTGGCTTGGGCGATCGCCATGGCGATGTTTCGATCGCCCGCCGTGTCGCTGTTGGGCCAATATGCAACTCAAACGCAGTTGCCCCACGCCATGAGTTTATTGGTGCTTGTGGGGGGATTGGTTGGGGCTGCAAGACCTGTGGCGGGGGATTTTATTCTGAGTTGGGGTCCAGCTTTTGCCTTCGCTCTGGGTTCGTTTGTATTGTTGGGTGCGGTGGCTTTTTTGCGATCGGTTAACCCTGATGCTGCGGTGTCGGAATTGCCACCGGATACTGCTATTTCTGGGGCAGTTTCTATCAAAGCCTTGGGGTTAGTTGCGCTGACGGGAATGGCTGTTGCTTGGGGAAGTCGGGCGATGGGAGAACGGATTTTGCCCTATGTTTTTCAAACTCAAATTGTGGGGGTTGATGCTAAGTGGTTAATGGCTGGATTTACCTTGGGTTTAGCTGTTTCTTGTTTGCTGGCTGGAGCGATTGCGGTGCGTTTGGGAAACCAGCCCACGCTGTTAGCTGGATTGGTAGCAACGGCGGTTTTGTTGTTGGTAATGGTTTGGAGTCAGGGTTTTGTAATGGTGGCGGTGACTGTTTTGGCTGTGATTTTTACTAATAGTTTCATTACTACTGGTGCGATTCCTTTTGCTTTGTCTCTGGTACCTCCGCATCGGGGAGGATTGGGAGTAGGATTTTATTTTGGTGGTTTTTCCCTGGGGATGAGTTTGTATTCTCTGGTGTTTGTCGCACCTTTGGCAGTTGCTGTTGTGACAACGGCGATGGTGGGGGCGATCGCCTTTTTGGTTGCTGCGGTTTGTGTCCTAGCGGGCGATCGACTTAAATTGACACCCTATGTAACAAATTAATAAGAGTTATTATATAGTTGTTATACAGTTTTCGTCGATCCCCAGCTATCGTGAATTATTATTTCATCATTTCATTTATTTGGCCGATCTGAGCAACAATGGGAGTATGGCTCAAGCGCTGAAAAATTTTGCGGGCGCGGCATTAGGGAATAAATGAGGATACAGCTATGTTTTGCCTGACGCGAGAAACTAGAAGTTCTGGGCTAGTGGAAACCGGAAATCGGGAACTGCGAGGATCTACAACCTCTAATTCCCAGAGAACCCGCATTATCCAAGCACGGGTTTACAAGGATGAAGTTTTGGTGTCAGCGGCGCTGGCGGGATTGCCCACACTTTTGGCATCTCTGGAAAGCTTTTGTGAACAGTAAAATTGGGCAGGTTGAAACCTGGAAATGATGATTTTTTGGTCAAGTGAAATAACCCAAAACTTCCCTATTTCTGGGTTTTGATATCGAACGATTTGCTCTTGCCGCCAGATTCACCGGACTACAGAAAAAAGCTCCCTATCTTGACTATTCATAGCCCACGGATTTATCCGTGGGAGTGATATCTATTCCCGTGGTATCGGAATGATTAAACCACAGAGAACACAGAGGACACAGAGAAAGAGAAGAGAGAAATAGTAAGTAAGGGCGAAGCATGACCGCAGACAATTTATTAGCTCGCGCCAGAGATTTACAGCGGTGATGCTAGAGCATCGTACGAATATATTTGCAACACACAGATTCACCCTAGCGGAACTCATATCTAAAATCCCACTCAGTTAATTATTTCCAGACACCAGAAAAAATATTTTTAACGGCGATCGCAATTCGATTCAAGTCTTCTTTCAGCAGTGGCGGCCAAGAAACTCCCCTGCGAACTCCTGCTTCAAATTGCAGCAAACTTTCTACTGACAGTAAATGCAGTGCCGAGATTAATTGCCGATCGAGCATGGGAGATTCTTGCAAACCCTCAAACAATATTTTTAAAGCTAATAAAATCGATGTCACCTGTCCAGGGACGGGAGAGAGTCCTTGTTGGAGGCGCATCAAGAAAGCGTCGGGATTTTTCTTTGTTTCCAGGGCACTTCCCTGGTCTATCAGGAAACTGCGGGCGGTTTTGTAATCCATTTGATGTGCGATCGAACTCCTGAAATTAATGAGCTGACAGATAGACATCTCCCATAATTTCTGCGCCACAAGCAGTCTGGCTTGTTCTGGACTATCTTTTGAGGAGATGCCTCATGAAATCGCTGAATAAATACCAATTAGATTATAACATTTGCCAGTCCTTTGTCAACTCTTTACTCCTGGCATTTCTGGGCGACACGGCTAAAATTGCTATAGTCTATCAAATAGCTCCCGCCCCTCCATATCGGGTCTAGATTCAAGGAGCCTCAAAAATATAAAACAATGAAAAAATACCCTAGCCCTAGCATCAAATCAAAAATTTATCGTCACTTCTGGGTATTTTGTTTATCTCTGGTTGTCCTGTTGGTTTCATCCCTCGACAAAATCAATGCTACACAAGGATTTCCCCCACCAGTTTCCCAGGAAAACAGTGCTAATTTTGGAGCTAATATTCAAAGGACCATGGGATTGCTGGCTAGCAGCACTCCAGGCGATCGCAAACCAGTACGCATCCTATTTTATGGTCAATCTATCACCAAACAAGATTGGTGGCAAGATGTAGCAAACGATATCAGAAAGCGATTTCCCGATGCAGATTTGACCATTGAAAACCGCGCTATCGGAGGATTTGCCGCCGGGTTGTTAATCCGTCCCAGCGAACACGACTTATATCCTTTTTATCCAGATTTGGTAATTTTTCACGTTTACGGAGGAGATGAAGATTACGAAGCAATCATTGCTAATATCCGCCGTCGCACCACTAGCGAAATACTCATACATTCAGATCACATCGACTGGATGCCAACAGGAGAAAAAGACGATGCAGATCAGCTCAAAAGATACGAATGGCACAACAGTCATTCTACCCAATGGTTGCCTCAACTTGCCGAAAAATATGGCTGCGAAATTGCGGAAATTCGCACACCTTGGAGACGGTATTTACAAGACAATAGCTTGCTGCCAAAACAGCTATTGAGTGACGAAATTCACCTCAACAATTGGGGCAACTTTCTCCTAGCAGCCCTGATTAAGCCCCACCTGCGATACAATCCAAATTTTCCTAAAAAACCTGAGCCAGATTTAGTAAAAACCTATAGAGTTGGTAGGGAAGTCCAGTGGAAAGATGGCAAATTGCGGTTAGAATTTGAAGGAAATAGAATAGATGCGATCGCCGCTAAAAACTTCAAGGACAAAGCCAGCAGTGCTAGGATTACCATAGACGGCAAAAAACCATCAGAATTTCCCGAACTTTATGCAATTACCCGCCCCAGTCCCACCGTTGGCGTCGGTTGGCCAGCCATTATCCAAGTATCCAGTCAGAAACCCCTAATCGTGGAAGATTGGAAAGCAGTAATTACAGAAATTAACAGCGATTCCAGCAAGTTTAAGTTTCAGGTTTTTGGTTCAAAAACAGGTTATGACGGTAGCGGTACAAATGACAAATTATTTGTATCAAATTCTGGTCGCGTTGTCATTGAACCCAAAAACTGGTGGCTGCAAAGTTCCTATGAATATTCTAAACAGCCAACACTCAAAGGATTTGAGACCGCATGGCAGGTAAAACCAATGTTTGTGGATGCCTATGTGCAGCCAGAAAGTACCGATTCAACCCGCGAATATTTTACCACATTGGCTCAGAATTTAAGCAATTCCAAACATATTTTGGAAATCGTTCCTGAAGCTAATGGGAAAGTTCCTATTCAGGAAATTCGAGTGTATCGTCCTCCTTACAAGCCGGAACCGAAAAGCCCAAAAAGTCAGCTAGGGACCGATAAGATATTCACCCCACCGACAACTTGATTTTTTGTAAACAAGGCATTTAGCCTGGGGAGTATCAATAAAATATCATCAACTTCTCGTAATTCCCAACTCATGAAAAAGTAACAACGACAAAAAGAAATCAGCCACAAAAATAAACACCCAAGAAGTTACCACTGCGGCCGTCGCAGCTTGTCCAACTCCCTTACCTCCCCCCGTTGTAGTCAATCCCCAACCGCAACCCACAATGGCAATAATCAATCCAAAAATAAAACTCTTAATCGCCACCGTGACTAAATCCCAAGGGCCTAAAAAAGTCCGAACAGATTCTAAAAATACTGACGGTTCCAACTCATAAAAAATAGCAGCTACAAACATTCCACCTATAATCCCCACCGCCACCGAAAAAATGGTTAATACCGGCAGCATGACACAACAAGCTATCACCCGTGGTACTACTAAATAATCAACCGGATTTGTTCTCAACATATACAGCGCATCTATTTGTTCCGTCACCTGCATTTCGCCGATTTCCGCTGCAAAGGCTGAACCTACTTGTCCCGCCACTACGCCGGCAGTTAAAACTGGTGCTAATTCGCGGCAAAATGCCAAAGCAAAAGCACCTCCTACCGCCCCCACAGCCCCAAATCTAATCAATTCTCTGGCCGATTGAATGGTAAAAATCATGCCGGCAAAGAAGGCTATTAATAATACAGCACGCAAAGAATCTAATCCTACTGTGACTAAGTGTTCCATGATTTTGCGGCGGTCAACTTTGCCACTGAGTATGCGCCACAACACTTGTCCACCTAGGAACATAGTGACAGAAAATCGCTGAAACCATCTGTTGTTAATGGTTTCATCTAAGGGTCGATCGCGCTTGTCTTGGTATTTTTTCACCAATGATTTAGATTTTATATGTGAGAGTGCTGTACGCTAATAACTCATAACTAATAACTCATAACCAATAACCAATAACCAATAACTAATAACTAATGATTGATTATTCCGCAAGCAATAAGTCAATAAAACGATCCAATTCTCCCTCGTACTTTTGTGCTTGCTCCTTGCCAATTTTCACCAGTTGTGATATTTTTGGTTCCGACGCATCATCGATGGGTAGCGGTTCTGTATATAAACTCAAATCGGGAGTAATTCTCAAATATTGATGTGCTCTTTCAATGGCATCAAAAATTTGCATGAGTTGATAATGGACAGTTTCAGAAACTCCGGTCATCAGTATATTAATCAAAGGCTCAATCCACTCCACTTGACCCCAGTCTTTGGCTTCTTCGTAGGGATATTTTTTTTGAGCGTCTCCGGTGCCGAGAGATAAGATTACCATCTCCTTTGCCGTCGGACCTCTGTCTGGGCGATCGTCGGGAATGCGGAATTTATTTCTCACTTCTGCATAAGCACAAAGTGCGGGATTGTTGGCAAATACTCCCCCGTCAACTAAAACGTAGGATTCGTTGGTCAAAGAGCGAATTTTGGGAACTTCAAAATAAGAAGGAGCAGCCGATGTGGCTCTGGTTATATCTTTGATGAAATAGTCTTCTTCGGGATTATTTACAGCATCTTGTTGATTGAAAAAGTGAGCTTTTCTCCTTTCGATGTCGTAACTGGTAATTAAACAAGGTTTCAGCAGTTGACTGAGTTGGCAATCTCTAAAGTGTTCTAAAAAGAATTTTTCTAGGCGATCGCTCGAATATTTTTCATCAACTAAACCGTCTAGAGATGTGAGGGTTTGCCAAAAGGAACTCTTAAAAATATCGCGACCACTTTTGATGGAGAAATTAACAGCATCTTCGGCAGACCAAAGAGGTCTGCTGGGATTATCTGGGTCGGGAAATAAGTAAAGACAAGTTAAAATTCCTCCGGCACTTGTGCCTGCGATTAAATCAAAATAGTCAGCTATTTTTGCCTCTGGGTTGCCACTTTTTTGTTTCAGCTTTTTTTCAAGGGCTACTCCTACTTGTCCCGGAATAATTCCTCTAATACCGCCTCCATCTATGGAGAGAATTCTGGTATATTTAGCCATAAATATTACCTCAACTGGTTATCTAAAATGTATAATCTAAAATTGATTGACGGGCTGTCACCATGTAGCGAAAAATGTATTCGACAATTTCTATGTAGTTGTAGGCTGTAGCTGGAGAGTTTGCCCAGACTGTAACGCCGTGATCGCGAATTAACAAAGCGGGTACTTGCGGGGGGGAAATGGCAAATAATTCGCCAATTTCCTGGGCGATTTTTGGGACTGAAAAATAATTAGTAAATAAGGGCATGGATACTTGGGGGTTTTCTTCCCAGACTCCCAAACCTTTGAGCATTTCGATCGCAGGTAAAGACACGGCATCTCCCGTTGCTAACCGAGAGACTAAATTTGCCTCGATGGAGTGAACGTGATAGCAAGCTTGAGCTTCGGGAAAACTCTGATACACCGCTAAATGAATGCTGGTTTCTGCGGAAGGGCGACTATCTGGATCGGGTTGCTCTAGAATTATGCCGTCTAAGTTCATTCTAATAAAATCCGTGGCAGTTAGTTTGCCTTTTTGGCGGCCGCTAGCGGTAATCCAAAAACTGCCGTCATCTAAGCGAGAGGAAAGATTGCCGGCTGTCCCAACCATCCAACCTCGATCGTAAAAATGTTTTGCCGCTGCTATTAAATCTGTTCTCACATCGCCGCTCATTGTTTGCCAATCCTCAGCTTTTTGTGCATGGTTTTACTTGAGTTTTAATCCCATTGTTGAGAGAGCTTTTCTAGCACATCAAAAAAATTATCCCATTTAGTATAGGGCTTTTGCTGTTCGTCTAGATATTCCGCTAGTCGATCGCGCGCAAACACCGATGAAGCGTGCAAAGCCATGTTAAAGTCAGTGATCGAATCTCCGATCGCCACCTGTTCCTGGGCTGGGTACTGTTCCATTACCCGCACCTTTGACACCAATTCCGTATCCCCCTCAAACTCCGACTTTACTTGCAACCGAGGCCCGGTGGTGTCCACATCCACAGCATAAATAGCGCGAACCCGATGGACTAAATCGCCGAGGACGGTTTCTACCATAATTCGTAAACCCCCGGAAACAATCACAAAATGCACCCCTTTAGCATCCAAAAAATCCAGTAATTCTACCAATCCCGATCGCATCAGCTTGGGCCGGGAAAATTCGATAATTTCCCCGTAACATTCCGAGGGAATGGACTCCAATAACTGCCGCACTCCCGATCGCAAACTCAGCCTTCTAGCATACATTTCTGGCATCAGTTCCGATGACAGTTGTGGCGCGAAATGCTTCAGCATAGCCACAAAAGTTTCTTCTACTGTAATCGTGCCATCAAAGTCACAGAAGAGGACTCGTTGCTGATGGTTCGGGATGGTCAATTTTGGCTGGTCATCGGTCATGGTCGATAGCACAAAAGAGAGAACCGTAAAATTTTACACAATTCATCCTACAATGTGGAGTGACAAAGACCGCGATCGGCTAAAAAAACTAACTGTTGCCCGCTGTTTCGGAACAATCTGCCCCTGGGTTCGACCCAGATTATTCCATCGACGCTTCCGGTTTCGGCTTAGGATTTTTAGTTTTGGGCGAATCCGGGCTAGCCGGTAAACAGATTAAATTGTCATCCTCAGTATTAATCAAACCTTTCGATCGCAACTTACCCATCAACCTAGTGACTGTCACCCGCGTTGAACCAATCGCACTGCCAATTTGAGCATGAGTCAGGGTCCAAGGGAGGCGATAGCCGCGAACCACATCAGGTTCCGTCTCACCTACGTAGGGTTCCCCAAACTCTTCTATCAACAATGTGAGAAATCCCAGCAAGCGGTCGATTGTCCGGCGCTGTCCCAAAGTGCTTAGCCAGAGCAGTTTCCGCTGGTGCTGGTAGCGAAACGCATCCAAAATTTCTCGGCGGAAGTGAGGCCAGTTATCTAAATCGTGCCAGTACATCCACACTACGTGAGTTTGGTCAGCGTGGGCGTAGGCTTGCAGAGTAAACGGCGACTGTGCCACCAGTTCAAAAGGCTGACCCGCTCCTACGAACCCCAGAAAAGCTTCTTCTGGTGCTTCGCGATCGGATTTTGACGATTTTGAAGTGGCGCTGACCTGAGCGCTACCTACGAGCCGCACAGACCCCTTCTGTACTAAATACAGGAGTCCGGGTCTAGCTGGAATGCGCTCGTCTTTGCTAAAAGTCCGGCAGCGGTAGTGTTCCTGGGCCCAGTCTATAATTCGTTGCCAAGTTATAAACGGTCGATCGATCGTCTCTAGAGATGTGGAAGTTGATTGCATGGGTGAGGGATTGGGATATGTGTTACCAGTGAAAAAAACAGGTTTTGCCAATATGGCGATACAAAGTGAGATGACTGACCCCGATCAAGCTTACACTAGCTTAGCTGTGCTTGCTTATTTTTGTCAGTTTTACATAAATATTCAATGTAACAAAAAATACATCTCAATGGTTGAATTCAGCAAATATAAAGTTTTGAATATGGAATCAAAATCACAAGACTGGGAGTTGGAAAAACTCACAGTCAAAACTCTGTTGCGCTCACGGCTACAAACAGCAATGGAACGGGCTAATATGCCAGAAACTGCCCTAAAACTAGATGAAATTCCCTTAAATCGGTCTCAGAATAGTCTAGGAGTAGTGTACATTTCGGCGATCGCCCTCAAATTGGCTAAAGTGTGCCAGCAGACGCCCCAAGCCATCGCCACACAGTTAGCTGAAACTCTGCAAAGTATGTGTCATCGAGATTTTGCCGTTACAGTCGCGCCGTCAGCCATCATTGAATTTGAGTTCACCCCTCCAGCTTTGGCCTGGTGGTTGCAGCGTTTAGCTCAAACTCCCATTCCAGTTACACAATCTCGAATAATATCACCCGTATTGTCAGCCGATCGACTGTTTCCCCTTCAATACAGCCACGCCCGCTGTTGTTCTCTGGTGCGAATGGCCAATCGCGATCAACTAATTGCGATCGGCCAACCCGATGTCGCCACAACACCGCAAATTTGGTCGCTGACAGCCCCCAATCCCTTACCCTGGATCGACAACGAACAACTGAGATTAATACATCCAGCCGAAAGCAATTTAATTTCCCAACTATTGACAGTGCTAGACAGTCTAGCTTTTGTGTTTGGGGAGTGCAACCAAGAAAGAGCGATCGATTATTTCAAATTAGCAAATAGTTTGAGCACAGCCTTTCAGACTTTTTACAGCCAGTGTAGAATTTGGGGCGAAATTAAAAAAGAAAACCTCAAACTCGCCCAAGCCAGATTGGGCTTAGTATTAGCAACTCAGTCCTTGCTGCGATTTATCTTAGAAGAATTATTGAACGCTGTTGCTCCTTTAGAACTGTGATTTATTTTTAGGATCGATCCCCCCTAGCCCCCCTTAAGAAGGGGGGGACAAGAGTCTTCTCAAAGTCCCCCTTCCCCCATCCCCCCTTGGGGGGGGCAGGGGGGGGGTGGGGGGGCTAGGGCGTGTTTTCAAACTACTGCTTAAGATTTAGATCCCCCTAAATCCCCCTTAAAAAGGGGGACTTAAAGACTCTTTCCCCCCCCTTTTTAAGGGGGGCTGGGGGGATCTTTGGGTTTGAAAACACGCCCTAGGGGGGGGTGGGGATTTAGGGGGATCTAGACTGGTGCATATGTGTTTTGTAAATATATTCGTAGGGGCGAAGCATGACCGCTGTAAATCTCTGGCGACAGCTAATAATATCAAATCCGGTAGCATCTGAATGATTCAGATCTCTATTCTCTCCCTCTGTGTCCTCTGTGTTCTCTGCGGTTAAATCATTCCGATGCAGCCGGAAACGATATAAATTGTCTGCGGTCATGCTTCGCCTATGCGAAATCGGGATGCTCTATTTCATTCTCAAGAAAACGAGGATTTTGTAGGGGTAGTGGATGGTGCGTGCCTACCCCGCTGCTACTCTAAGCTAAATTGAAATTGGCAGCACTAATAGCACTTGCAGACACCCCATTCAGAGAGGCTAAAATTTCACCTGTTGCTGACAAACGGATGAAAGTTGCACTGTTTTCTTGAGTAATTGACAATTGCGAGAAAGTGAGATTATTGCCCAGTATTAGCAAATCTTTGCCATCCTCAAAATCCAAGATAGTATCGATACCAGAATTGGTAGAAAGCAAGAATTTATCATTGCCAGCACCTCCTGTCAAAATATCACTTCCCAAACCGCCTGTGAGCAAATCATCACCCTTACCTCCCAGCAGAATATCGTTGCCATCACCGCCATTCAAAATGTCGGCACCGCGACTGCCAAACAAGGCATCATTTCCGCTACCTCCCAGCAGAATATCATTACCTTTGCCTCCGAAAAGCGAGTCATTGCCGAGGCTACCGTCGAGGTAATCATTCCCCATCATGCCCATCAAAACATCATTTGCGCTGCCGCCAGTCAGGATATCGTCGCCGTTTGTACCGATAATTGCGTCGGGCGAATTGCTGCCCAAATCAGCATCGCCGGTGACAACAGGAGTCGCAAGCCCAGCAGGTGTTGTTATAGTTTCAATTTTGGTGTCTAAAGCAGCAGCAGTATTTTCAGAAACTACCTGAGAAATTGTCTTAGTTCCCGCACCAACAGCTTTGAAATCTTGAGTAGTTTGGCCCAAAGTTACTTTTTGGACGCGGGCGACTGCTTCAGGAATGGATGTTCCTGTTGTGCTGGAGACAGCGGCATCAATGCGTTGATTGGCTGTTGCCATTACAGTCGCAGCTTGTGAGGTAATTTGGGTAAAGTTTTGAGTGTTAAAACTGGAGTCAACTTGCTTGATTCTACTGACAGCTTGCTGAATAATTGGTTCTAAATCGGCTGCATTGCTCAGATTTAAAACTGTGCTGGATTGAATTCGACTGGTAATTGAACTGACAACAGCCTTGACAATATCCTTAGTTAATGCACTAGAAGCACCGTCAATCAAAGCGCTAGTTTGAGTGATGAAGTTTTGGACTTTCACCATTGCGGATAAAGTTGCAATACCCCCTGGCTGGTTGTTGTTGGTAGCCACGATCGGATCGAAGCTAGTTAGGTCAACATTAGCGGGGATAGCAAGGGATTTTTTGACGGAAGATTGTGCTGATTCTGATGTCAATCCTTTGTCGATTAAATCGGCGACCAAGCTGGTTAAAAGAGTGACAACAGTAGCATCTGGTGGGGCGGTGACTGGTGTTTCTAGCGGTAAACCCGTGGCGGTGTCGATGCCACCTATGGCAACTAGATTGCCTTCTTCTGGGTCAATTTCTCCGTTTTGATTTTTGTCGAAAATATCGGACGCGAGATTCAGATCGAATTCACCATTAGGTCTAGTTATGGCAGACGGTTCGTTAGCATCGATTATGCCGTTTTTGTTAGCATCAAAGAAGATAGTAGAACCAGCAATGTAACCATCAATCACAAAACCGCCGAAATTGAAACTCTTGAACCGAACGAGTTCGCTAACACTGGCACCTGATGAATCCGTTCCCGTTACCTTCAGCCAATAGTTGAAAGATTTTGGGCGACTCGCATCTAAATTGATAGTACGGGTTTCGGGATTGAAAGTTAACCATGAGGGGAGAGGAATTTGAGGAAAACTTAACCCATCTACCGGCTGGCGATAGGAACCGCCGCTGAGGGATCTCTCCCAAGTGAATGCAGACTCATTCAAAGCATTGTAATCTGTCAGACCGATCGTATAACTAACGCGATCGCCCGGATCGGGGTCAGTATCGGTATTTGCAGCGAAGATCAACTCATTGGTTTTGGAACCTCCTTGCGACAAGACAGGACGATTTACAACTGGCGGGCGGTTGTTAGGTGTGGGCGTTGGTGTTGGAGTTGGTATTGGTATTGGTATTGGTGTCGGCGTGACTGGTATTGGCGTTGGTGTTGGTGTTGGCGGTGTTGGTGTCGGCGTGACTGGTATTGGCGTTGGTGTTGGCGGTGTTGGTGTCGGCGTGACTGGTATTGGCGTTGGTGTTGGTGTTGGCGGTGTTGGTG
>NZ_JBGJZU010000035.1:18284-60704 GCF_041354475.1 Microcoleus sp. | reverse complement strand
AGCTACAAGCTGGAAAGCACCCGTAGGTGTCATCACCCTCAAAACGTAGTATTCAAGATACTTAGGCTGGCTATTTGTCCAGTTTATGAACTAGCTGTCAAGTCTTGTCCACTGTTTGGTCAATAGCTTTCATCTCTGGGGAAAATCCCAAATTCTCAATCTAGAATCCCAAATCTAAAGCTCTCTCCACCATGGTGGATACACAGGGTTTTCAGGATATTTGAGATAAAATAGATGATTTTTCTAAAGAAAATATGAAGTTGAGAATTATTTTATTTAAAATATTCTTGTTCGGTATTATATCACTATTCGATACCAATGGCAATAGTCCGAAGGCATAAATTTGGTTGATACTGGAAAATTTACCGGAGTGGGTAAAATGTCAGAATGAAATGTAGTGAAGGAAACAAAAATTCCCTTGATAGTCTTAAGCTAGCGACAAAGTAAACCAAAAAATTGCCCCAGCACCCGGAGTGCTAATCACCCCTATTTTCCCGCCATGAGCCCCAATAATTTGCCGACAAAGATAGAGCCCTAAACCTAAACCAACAGATTGTCGGGAGCGTGAGCCTCTAACATAAAGTTCAAAAAGATGTTCGCACTGCTCCGGCGATATTCCCACCCCATCATCTTGAACAACACATAAAATCATCTTCATGGGGGAAGTCAAAAGTGACAATTGGGAATTTAGGGTAAAAATTTGGGAATCATTAATGGCAAATTTATCAGTATCCGATGGCACATCCCCCGGATATTTAGTGAGCTTTGCTCCCTCTATCACCTTAGCTGAAATAGTCACATTTAGCCCAGATAAATTATGTTTTAAAGCGTTAGAAATTAAATTAGAAAAAACCCGCCATAACTGAGTGGGATCGCCATAAACGGCCGGCAAATCATCGGGGACTAAATTTTTAAAATTAGCTTGACTCTCATGAATTAACGGCTCCAAATCTGCGGCTGCATCTTCAATTAGCTGCTTCAAATTTACCCGATCGCAGTGCAAAACTAAACCGCGCAATTCGCTAGCATGAACTTCCAATAAAGAATCGATTAACCGCAATTGCTGCTCGCTACCTTTAATCATCCGCTCCAAAACTGAACGAGGAATTTCTATAGATTTATCAGATTTTTTTTCCCAATTTTTCAAAACCATTAACATTCCTGCAACAGGGTTGCGCAAATCGTGAGAAAGAGCGTGAACAAATAGCCTCAGAGCTGATTGTGCCTGTTTTCGCTGGGTGATATCCTGAATGGAACCTTCATAATAAACCACAGAGCCACTGCTATCTAACACCGCCCTAGCATTCTCAGAAATCCAGACAATGCTCCCATCTGAGCGATAAATTTGAGACTCAAAATCCGACACTCTGCCGTTTTCCTCGATCGCTCGCACAAACTGACTCCTGCGATCGCGATCGAGATACAACTGATGCCCGATATCAGTAAATTTTGCCGTCACCTCCGATGGCGAATCGCACCCATAAATCTTCGCCAAAGCTGGATTAGCAGTAATATAGCGGCCATCGGGAGTGCTTTGAAAAATACCCTCACCAGCATTTTCAAAAATACTGCGATACTTCGCTTCCGCCACCTCTAATTGTTGATAAGCAGATTGCAATTCTCGGCGAGTGCTAAACTCAGTTTTTTGGAGAATTTCGTACCAGTAAACTGACAAGTCACAAATAAAACAAAACCAAAATAAATACAAGTAAAAGCCGCTCATCCGAAACGGAGTATACCGAGCAAAACTCAGGTTTAAAACCAAATTTATCGCGATGTGGCACAACAAAACACCAAGTTGAGAAATCAGGTGCAGAGGCCAACGTACAGGCATGAGCGTAGCCTGGGTCAGAAATGCTAAACTCCAGGTTAAAATCGGCAAGTCTCCGACTCTGGCTAAAGCTAATCCAAGCTGTACAACTACAGTCAAGGACCAGGAAAAACCCAAAAATAGCAAACCAGGGTAACGCTGTCCGATCGCAGTTTTTTGCAAAACCAAGCTGGTGATTAAACCTAACTCTACAGCAAAACTCGTGTACAGGTAAACAGCTTTAAACTCCTGGGGAGCAAAGAGGGCTTCACCGATAAAATAGATAATAATTGTTAAAACAAAAAAAATAGCAATCTGCACAGTAGGGCGTAGCCTGTCTCGAAGAAAGCGATCGCGCCACACCTCATAAACCGTTAGTCCTGGAACTGATTTAGCATTGGCCATTTGTGATTTGTTATTTGTGATTTGTTGTTTGTTAAAGAACCCACCACTAACAAATAACTACTAACTACTGACAACTTCCACAACAGGCAAAGAAAACCAGAAAGTCGAGCCACCTCCAGGAGTGTTTTCCATGCCCATTTCACCGCCGTGAGCTTTGATAATTTGCTTGGAAAGGTACAGTCCCAAACCCAGCCCGGTTAGTTGTCGGTTATTGGGGTCTTGAACGCAGAGTTCAAACAAAGAGTCACACTGTTGTGGGCTGATTCCTACTCCATTATCCACTACAACAGTGCGAACCATTTTTACGGTCGATCGCGGTAATTGGTAGCTCAGATTGCCAATTTCACCTTGATAGCGAGGGAATTGGTAACTGCCATCGCAGTAACTTTTGCTATGTATATCACGATATTTCATGCTGATTTCTAGCGGTTGTGTCGCAGATTCCCCACCTATTTTAAAGATTTGACTTTCAGCATCCGAGGAATATCTCACCTGATCTATACATTTATATAATATACCATTTTGCGCTATTAGATTATTTTTATTACTTTGATTAAGTAGGAAATTATCTACTTCTATCACCTCTAATTTACAATTTATTGTTACTCCGGGAGGATTGTGTTTGATAGCATTAATCAGTAGATTTTCTAAGACCCGCTGTAACTGTTGGACATCGGCAAATACCAGAGGCAAATTCGCAGGTATTTCCTGAATTAAAGTTGCTTGATTTTTAGCCAGCAGCGGTTCTAATTTGGCAATGACTGCGGAAGTTAAAGATGGTAATTGCAGTGGTAAGGTGTTAAGGCAAACACCTTTGACCCCGGTGGCGTGAGCGTCTAGTAGGGCATTAACCATACCCAACTGGTGTTCGCTGCCCTCAACTATCCGCTCCAAAATCGAGCGAGAAATCGGAACAGTTTGTTGAGAGTCAGCAGATGCTTTATTTAGTAAATTTTTCATCAGGATTAACATTCCCATAACAGGGGTGCGGAGATGGTGGGAAACTGCGTGTAAAAACAAGTCTTTGAGTCGATTGCTTTCTTGCAATTCTTGCATTTTTTGTTGTAGTTGTGTGGTGCGTTCCTCCACTTGAAATTCTAGGTTGGTATTGAGGTCTTTTACCTGCTGCAAAAGTTGGGCTTGCTGAAGGGCGATCGCCACTTGGGTAGCAAGTTTTTCTAATAAATCAATCTCAAATTCCTGCCACTGGCGCGGCCCAGAACACTGATTGACTGCCAGGGTTCCGAACAACTCACCGCCCAAGACGATCGGCACATTTAAGGTGGCGCGAATTTGATACTCATTGTAGTATTTGGTAAATCCATCCATGACTTCCACGCTAGCAGTATCGGAGAGTGCTCTGGCGCGGTTGGTGGCATAAAAGGTTTTCAAGTATTCAAAATGGCTCTCGTTAGCCAGCACACAGCCCAAAATAGAACGGTATTCGGTACCGACAGACTCAGCGACAATCTGACCGTAGACTGGCGAATCGGGCATTGTCTCCAGCGCCGATTTTATGCCGATGAAAGCGCGGTCTGCTTTGAAAAATTGCCGCACTTCGGCGACAGTAGTATTGAGAATTTCTTGGAGGTCTAGGGAATGGCGAATCCGCAGTGCCATTTCTGAGAGGAGGCGATCGCGATCGACTGATGCTCGCAAGGCTTTGGTAGCAAGGTAGCGATCGGTAACGTCCTGAACTGTTGCAGAAATCACGTTTGAGTGAATTTCCGACTGTTCGCACACAGTGCGTTCGGAGCCATTGCCAAGCACAATCCGGTAATTAATGCAATAGGATTTTCGATCTAATATGGCTTGGCGCTGCGATCGCGCCACCAATTCTCGGTCTTCTGGGTGTACCGCTTGCAGAAACAACCAGGGCGCGGGTTTGATTGTTCCGGGAGTTAAACCCAAGAGCCGATAAAGTTGGTCGGACCACCGCAATTCGAGGTTGGATGTATGATGTTCGGGCGATTGCTCCCAGTCGTCAGGTGGTTCTAGGGTGGCGCAATCTAAATCCCAATGGCCTAACTGAGCAATACGTTGAGCGTTGGCCAAACTAGCTTCACGATCGCGCAACATGGCTGCTGTGCGGCGCACCTCCACCAGAGCTTGCTCGCGTTCGGCGACGGCGGCGGCTAACATCAAGGCCACAATGGCCATCGTCGCCATAAAAGCCTGTAAAAATAAAACCGGCATCCACGTAAGTCGGTCACTGAGGGTAGCCGAAGAGTTAACTAAAAACGGGCCGCCACCCTGGACAGTTCCCAAAATCGCGATGTAAGAAACGATCGAATAAGCAAAAATCGCTCCCCCAGGACTCCATCGCAGGGCCGCCCAGACTACCAGAGGAAAGGGCAAATATTCTAGGGGATAGATAGCGCTAGCAGCATCTGTTTTTGAACCAAACACCAGCCAGCTAACGCTCACTAGCAGAGTTAGCAAAATCAACGGTTCTGAATAATTAACAATTAAATTTGGTAATCGGTAATTGGTAATTAATTTTTTGCCAACTCTATTCCGTAATAAGTGGGTCAAAGTCAGCAAGACTGGGGTAAATAGCAAAATCCCAATACCATCACCCAGCCACATTGTCCACCAATTTCTCCAAAAATTGCTCCACGGAATCCAACCAAAAATGCAGCCGCTCAGATTGCTGATGGTAGAACCAATCAAAGTAGACCCAATGACAGCGCAGGCTACTAACCCCAGAACATCTCCCAGGCGATCGAGTTTGGTCGAAAAACCCCAGCGCCTGAGCAAAGCCTCACCAAGGAGAGCTTGCAGGGTGACGCTAAAGGCTGAAGAGAGCATGACGATGGAGGGTATACCGACGGCGAAGGTAGAACTCAACAGCAGGGAACCGACGGTAATTCCGGGCCACATCCGCCGTCCTTGGAGTAGGAGTGCGGCGAGGGCGATGCCGGCGGGTGGCCACACCGGGGAAGCATCGGCTTTCACGAATCCGAGCCAGGAGGCTGCGAGTTTTCCAGTCACATAGTAGGTGAGGGCCAGGATGCCACTAAGTGTCAAGAATAATAGGGGTTGAGTGCGACGGTTGAGCATTTTCATGGGGTTAGGTGCGATCGAGTCTGACCTTACTGAATGTTCAATTTAGGTGGCAAACGGGTGATCGGGCTTCCTCCAAGAGAATTACCTGATTAGGGGAATGGTTCATGGTTCATGGGGAATGACTTCTTAAAATCCAAAACCTCGCTTACCATCGGGTTTAATAGTCATCCAATTCGTCTTTGCCATGGCCAATTGTTCTTCACTAACTGTAGCGTTAGTCAGATTCGCCCCCGACAAATTTGCCCCCCGCAAATTCGCCTTGCTCAAATAAGCCCCCGTCAAGTCCGCACCTCGGAAATCAGCCCCTTCAAAATTAGCCGTACTGCAATAAGCTTCAGTCAAATTAGCATCTCGCAAATTCGCCCCGATCAATCTCGCATGACCCAAATTTGCCCCCGACAAATCTGCTGCTTGCAAATTCGTTTTCACCAGCTTTGCCTGATAAAAATTTCCCCCCGCCAACTGCGCTTTTTGTAGTTGCAGACCAGACAGTTCGCTGTCGGCAAAATCGCGCTTGCCTTTAAAATATGCCGATCGCACGCTGTTACTATCCCACTTGGGAGTGACTTTCGGTAACTTTGGCGCTGCTAAATTGCCACTAGAATGTCCCACTGTGCCGAAGGTTCTGCCGGACTCAGCCAGAGTGCGCGAAACTCTCGGCTGCATCCCCGTGTTCCCGGATGGATTTAGGGAACTTCTACCGGCGGGCCCCGGCTTCGATCCCCGATTAATTTTAGTCTTGTTAGTCTTGGAGGAAGGCCAGGAAGAACCCTCATCATTAAATATGGTCGGTTCTTCAACAGTGCCATTATTGCCGTTGAATTGAGTCGCTAAGCCATCGAGAAGGGTTGGGTCTTCAAATTGACCATTCAGAGCTCTGAGGACATCGGCTGCTGATTGGAAGCGGTGTCCCACCATCGGTTTCAGCATTTTTTCCAGAATCCGCGCGAAACTGGCACTGAGGTGAACGTGATGCTGCCACACAATTTCGCCGGTGACTCCATCGAAATCTAAATCTTTGGGCGATTTTGCTGTCAGCAAATACAGACAAGTCATGCCCAAGGCATAGATATCACTGGCAAATACTGGTCGCATTGCCATTTGTTCCGGCGGGGCAAAACTAAAGGTCCCCACGGAAAATTTGGTGTTGGCGCTTTGGTCGGTGGGGTCTAATAATAATGTTTGGCTGACTTGATCTTTGACTGCTCCGAAATCAATTAACACCAAGTGGTTGTCTTGAACTCGGCGAATAATATTCGCGGGTTTTATGTCCCGGTGAATTACTCCTTGGCTGTGGATATATTGCACTACTGGCAGAATTTCCAAGAGAAAATTTTTAACATCTGATTCATTTAAACGACCCGATTGTTTGACTTCTTGTTTTAAAGTCGAGCCTTTAACATACTCTTGAACCAAAAAAAATTGTTGTTCTGCCTCAAAGTAATCTAGCAGCCTGGGTACTTGGGGGTGATCCCCCAGTTTGCCTAGGGTTTTTGCCTCTCGCTTAAATAATTCCCGCGCCATTTCTAGAACTCGTGGCGACGTACTGCTTGGTCGCAGTTGCTTGACTACGCAACTCGGCTGACCGGGCAAAGATATATCTTTGGCCAGAAATGTTGCCCCAAATCCTCCTTGTCCTAACGGTTGAATTACTTGATACCGAGCACGCAGCAGCAATCGCGCACCGCAGGCCTGACACTGAACGATCGAGTCAGGTGGATTTTGAGGATGTGGACAGCCGGGATTTACGCAGTAGCTCATGTTGATTGACAGTGCCTATGTTTTTCTCATCTATTGACATACTCCCTGGCGTAAACGCGCGGGGATTCTTTACGCTTCATCGACTGATGCTACCTTTGATAGTCTTACTCTGTCTCACCGTACATTTAAGGTCGTGCCGATGCCCCATGCCGACCATTTCTATTGGTTTTCGTTGACTATTTTGGTTGAAAATTTGTGCAGTTCGTCTTTGCGAGTATCGGCGAATTAGAATTGCACCTAAGTCTTTTAGGCTGCTATCTTTTCCCTTTTTTTACCATCTCGCTGCTGTGAGTTTTTTCAGTTGATTATCCGGGAAGATAGTTTAAAGGCTTGCTAAAGCTATCCTTTTTTGTTTGACACTCCCCGACATACAGGTACGGGGATTCTGGGTTCAACCAGTCAACTTGCCCGGTAAAGTCTTTCTAAACTTAGGTGCTGTTTGCACTTTTCGATATCTCTAGCATACCTCATTCTCTCGCATGAGAATGTTACTCATCCGCCAAGATCCATCTCCCTTTGGGGAAAATTATCGTTTTTTCTGATAAATCGCTCAAACATCTTGACAATATTTACTAAATATGATATCGAGTCCTGGATTGATTCTGGGGCTAGATAGTTATAACAAATGGTATTCGCCAGAAGGTAGAATGCAGAAGGCATTAGTCATCAGACATCTCCTATAATTATTGTGGAACAGGCATCCTGTCTGTTCAACACTGGCTTTTTGCCAGATGTCTATTAGGTATGCGTCAGAAATTTTGATAATTCCTAGGGACTAATGACTAATAACTAATGACTACTAACTAAACTATGCGTATTTCTCTAAATTGGCTGCGGGAATTGGTGGATGTGGCGATCGCCCCGGAAGAACTAGCCGAAACTCTGACCATGGCAGGATTTGAAGTAGAAGAGATCGAAGACCGACGTACTTGGGCCGACGGCGTGGTTTTGGGTAAAATAGTGGCGATCGAACAACATCCCAATGCAGACAAGTTGAGAGTTTGTCAAGTAGATGTCGGCCAACCAGAAGCTTTAAATATTGTTTGTGGCGCACCCAACGCTAGGGCAGACATTTACGTGCCCGTCGCGGTAGTCGGGACTTTTTTATCTCAGATAGATTTAAAAATTAAACCCGCGAAATTGCGGGGCGTTCCCTCTGCCGGCATGATTTGTTCTCTAGCAGAATTGGGACTATCCAAAGAATCGGCAGGAATTCACATATTTGACTTAGAAAACCCGGAATTGGGCAGTGATATTCGCCCGCTTTTAGGTTTAGATGATGTCATTTTAGACTTGACAGCAACGGCGAATCGTGCTGATGCTTTGAGTATGGTTGGTGTGGCGCGGGAAGTGGCGGCGCTGACAGGGGCAAAGTTGAGAATTCCCGCAGCAGCGGATGTGGCAATTCAGGGGGAAAACAGTCCTAATTTAACAGTAGAAATATTCGAGTCTGAAGGATGCCCGATTTACACGGGGACAACCATTGAAGGAGTTAAAATCGCCCCGTCTCCGGCTTGGTTACAGCAGCGTTTGCAGGCGGCAGGAGTGCGACCAATTAATAATGTAGTTGACGTGACTAATTACATTTTACTGGAATGGGGCCAGCCGCTGCACGCTTTCGATCGCGATCGCCTGCAATCCTTCACCGGCAATCCAGATATCAACATCGGTGTTCGGTTTGCCAAAACAGGCGAATCCTTCAAAACCTTGGACGGACAAAACCGCAATTTGCGATCGCAAAATTTGCTAATTACTGCTAGCGACAAACCCGTAGCTTTGGCTGGTGTCATGGGTGGCGAAGAAACAGAAGTGCACGACGGCACCCAAAACTTAATCTTAGAAGCAGCAATTTTTGACCAAGCCACAATTCGCCGTTCAGCGCGCGCTCAAGGCCTGCGAAGTGAGTCTTCGATCCGCTACGAACGGGGAGTGAATCAAGCAGCCTTGGCGACAGCTTGCAACCGCGCCCTATCCCTAATTTTGGAGTTGGCGGGAGGCGCTGTGACGGTGCAGAAAACTGCCAGTTCTGGTGGGGATGATTTGACTTTTTCGCGATCGCTCCAATTGCGTCTCGATCGCATAAATCTAGTTTTAGGCAAATTAAAAAGAGGCCAAACAGGTGGTTCTGAATATTTGGAACCGCAAGAAGTAAAAAACATTCTCACAGCTTTGGGCTGTGAAGTAGTTCCGGCACAGAAAGAACGGGTATTTGCAGTTGTAGTTCCACCTTACCGCTACCGGGATTTAGAAAGGGAAATTGATTTAATTGAAGAAGTTGCCAGACTTCACGGTTATGACAATTTCTGCGAGACTTTACCCAGCAAAACGGAACCAGGTTATCTGTCACCAGAATACGCGGCAATTCGGAATGTGCGATCGGCTTTTCGGGCGGCCGGTTTGACAGAATTGATGCACTATTCTTTAGTGAAAACTGAGGGAGAAGATCAGGTGGTTTTAGCAAATCCCCTGTTTGTCGAGTATTCAGCTTTACGGACGGAAATGCTGTCGGGTTTGATAGATGCTTTCGCCTACAATTTGGAGCAAGGAAACGGCGCGCTCAACGGTTTTGAAGTCGGCCGCATTTTCTGGAAAGAAGGGGATGCCATGAAGGAAGCAGACGCAGTTGCGGGGATTATTGGAGGCGACCCGACTGTGTGGAAATGGCAACAATCTGGGCGCGATCGCCCTTTGACTTGGTTTGAGGCTAAAGGTATTTTGGAAAGTGCCTTTCAACAATTGGGTTTGGTAGTCGAATATGCGAGTGATTCCTCTAATTCGCGCTTGCATCCAGGGCGCACGGCTGCATTATCCTTAAACGGGAAACCTTTGGGGATTTTTGGACAGTTACACCCGCAATTGCAGCAAGAAAAAGATTTGCCAGAGCAGGTTTATGTGTTTCAATTAGATTTAGCAGTGCTAGTAGCTAATTTGGAGCGATCGCACAATGCCCCTAGCAAATTCACCAGTTATTCGAGTTTCCCCGCTTCTGACAGAGACATTGCATTTTTCGCACCCATTGAAGTTCCCGTTGTCGATATGCAAAGCGCCATGAAAAAAGCCGCCGGTAACTTACTAGATTCGGTGGAATTGTTCGACGAATATCGTGGCGACAACGTGCCGGCGGGCCAACGCAGTTTAGCTTTTAGGTTAGTATATCGTGCAGGCGATCGAACATTAAGCGACACCGATGTCGAACCAGCCCAACAAAAAGTGCGCGATGTTTTAGTCGAGAAATTCGGCGTTAGTTTGAGAAGCTAAAATAGGTCATCAGTCACCAATGAGGCCGCCGGGGAATCAATTCCCCGGCTAATAGCTAAAGTCCTCTAAAGAGGACTAACAGAACTTACACGTTACAAGGTAAATTTGTCATTCTGAGCGAAGTTAAGAATCTCAAATCCTTGCAACAAAGTCGTCGAGATTGCATAAGCCCTAACTAATAAACTATTCAGTCCTCTTGAGAGGACTTCAGCTTTGAGACAGGGGTTTCAACCCCTGTCGGACTGTCGGACTGCGGGGCTGCCGGATTACCGGACTCAGGGAAAGAGCGTTAAACTGTAATTAAAGGCCGCAACATATCTCGCACATCGAAAGAAATATCAGGAAATTGCAGAGGAGAAATACTCGCATCATCCCCAAGAACTGCTATACTTTGATAACCATCCTGACTCGGTTCTCGCAATACGTGAAGTTGGCGATTATTAACATCTAATACCCAATAATCTGCAATTCCTGACTGAGCATAAAGATTTGCTTTAATCCCCAAATCTGTCCTCAGCGTAGTATCAGCAACCTCAATAATCAGATAAATTTCAGAAGGAGTTGGATGATGGTCTTCATAGTAAAGTGGATCTGGTATAACCACAGCAATATCAGGTTCCGGTTCCGAGTAATTATTTAACCGAACAGGATCTTGTAATCGCACCAAAACTCGATTTCCCAAACGATTTTCCAGTAACTTCTCTGTGCGTTTTACTCCTGCACCGTGTGCGGTTCCTTTTGCGGCCATTTTAACTATCTGTCCTCCCAGTAACTCTACTCGTTCATCTTCATCAAGAATCCCAATTTCTGCCATTAGGTGATATTCTTGAACCGTCAACAGGCGAATGTCTAATAAAGTCATAGCTTGCTCCTCTATGAATTTAGTAATATTATAACCCACGGAGGTGGGTTTTGTTTGTGTAGTTTGACCTCGAATTCGGATGACGGGCGCTTCGCCACATCCGAATTTGAGGTCAAAAGCGGTTTCCAACCGCCGGACTTTAGTATAATATATTAAATGATAACAACATAAAATTTTATGGAAGAATTAATGGAATTAAAGGAGTTACTACACCAAGGTAAGGTTACAGAGGCTTTAGTGTTAGTCGCAGAATTAGAAGAAATGAGCAAGTCCGACAAACTTAACAAAATTTTCAGTTATGGTATCATTCTGCTATTACATCTGATTAAAAAAGTTGCTGAAAACCGCACTACTAAGTCTTGGGAAACTTCGATATTTAATTCAGTCAAGCAAATTCAACGCACCAACAAGCGGCATAAAACTAAAGGCACTTATCTCACGGAAGAGGAATTAGTCGAGACTTTGGAGGATGCCTATGAATCTGGGTTGAAGTCGGCGGCTTTAGAAGCTTTTGAAGGAATCTATGATGTTGAAGAAATTGCCAAGATGGTGAACCGAGATGATATTATGAAAATGGCGATCGCATTGATTGTGGATAAACAGCCTGAAATTTAGATTGTTCAAGAGGTTGACAAATATGACTAAATATGTGATGTGGGGAAGTTACTGCGAAGATGTCCTAGAAAAACGTGCTCCGTTTCGAGAGGCTCATTTAGCAGGATTGGCTAAGCAGAAGGAATCGGGAGTGTTAATTGCGATCGGACCTACCAAAGATTTAACCAAAGTTTTTGCAATTTACGAAGCCGAAAACGAGGCGACTGTGCGACAATTGGTTGAAGCCGATCCTTATTGGGTAAATGGGGTTTGGACTGAATACGATGTGAAAGAGTGGATTCAAGCTTTTTGAAGGGGATAACAGGGTGAACATCTTAAGATTGGACGACAGCGATTTAGTTCCAGTGGACTATGGCGATTTGCTGGACAAGATTTTAGAAGTTTTGCGGGGGAAAAATCCGTTTAGTCTTTCGGATGATCGTCGTCGTCTGATTGTCGATATCGATGCCATTGCTGCTGACGTTGCCAAAATAGAAGTGCGGAAACCCTTGGGTTCCTTTGAACGTCAAGCACATTCTGCTACAGTCAATTTTCCCCAGGAAGTTGAGGAGCATTTTGGCGACAGAATCAAGCAGATCAAAGAGTATTTACGACAACACTTAGAATCTAAGTTGCCACAAAATGTTTCAATAGAAAAGTTTGTCACTAGCTTAATTACTCCTTTAAATTCACCATCTTTTCGGGGAAACGGTCAAGAGTTAGGTTTTAAATACGATTTTGGCAAACGCCACCCTTCTTTAGAAAAAGAAAAGCTAACTTTGCAACCCCTCGATTCTGGTAGCCACGCTACTTTAAAGCTACATAAATTGACGATTGCGGTGCGAAATACTGATGTTTTTCAACAACAGCTAAAAGAGGGTTTGGAAAACTACATTAATGAAAAAGCCGATACTAACGACGACAGACAAGAACTTCATCATCGTCTTGATGAGATGGTTAAAAATCAAGACTCAGATTTTCATAAATTGATCCGACTGGTAGACAAAGAAACTCTGGGAAAACTGAATAAAGAAGCAAAAATTACTTATCTGGAGTATCTACTAGAACACATCAGCGCTAGCAGCACAGATACTGTAGGTATCATCTATTTAGAAGACTTGATTCGTCGCCTCAGATTGCTCGAAAAGTATATCAATGACAGCAGTAAAGCCGATGGCGAATACGAAGTGAATTATGCAGAATTCCGATTTAATTACAGAGAAATTTTTGCCAGAGCGGAAGCTTTAGATGCACTGCCAATTATCCCAATTGTAGCAGGTTACTTGGGAGAAAGCACCGACACTCCTCAAAGCGAACGTAAATTTATCTTTGGTCTCAAAATCAAATTTAACAACCCAGTTCAAGCGCGCGGCGGAAAAGAAGCATTTGAATATTATCTGAATCTACTCAATCCAGATAGTGAAGAACACCAAGCAGCAATTGGGGAAGATTCCATAGATTCAATTACCGAAACCTTCGCCCGTAAGGTGTTAAGAATCGCATTACTGTACTATTTTGTGTTTGCTTCTCGCCATAACCCACTAGCACAAAACTACGACGCTGAAGCTGAACTCAATCATCACCCGATCGCAATTTTTGAACAAAGAGTATTACCAGTCCTACAAGGTTCTGATGACGAGGCGAAAAGAGAGCTATTTCGCAACTTCATCGAAGGGTTTAAGAAGTTTAATATTAAGCACAAAATCAGCCATCTTAAAAAAATGCTGAAAGGCTTTCTGGAACGGCAGACAATTTTGCCCAGTCGAACAGAAACAAGACACGTAAACCTCAAAATGGGTCTGTTAGAAGACATTGACAATATTTTGACGACTGGTAAATTTTTCAATGACATTATGGAGCGAAAATACAAGCAGACACTCCATTATATTGCAGTCGAACAGCCTACTGTCAGCGAAACAGCAATCTGTCAGCTACCAGTTAATATTACCATAGAAGATGTCCGCTATTTCCCTACTGATGAACGTCAAACTTTCAGCATGGAATATAATATAGAAGGTGTCGATGTTTTGCCGATACTTTCTGCACCTAAAGCCCAGCGTTCTAGAGACATCTACAAATACCATTTTAATACCAAATTAGTCCTGTTTCCCTATGACGACAGACGACTAGATAGTGGCGAAAAAGGTTTACAACCTGCGGCGGCTTTTGTCTATAAGTTTACCATGTTACTGCTGTCTTATATCTGTATGAGAATACTGCTAGAAAATAAAGCGGAAAACTTATTTATTCCGATGGCGAGACTTCACGAAGGCGTCCATAAACACCCTTCACCGTCAGAAGAATTTATGGCTAACGTTTCCAAAACATTGTCTCACATTTTGAGTGAAAAACACCGCTCAACTTCTCAAGGATTTCGGATTAGAGAAAAAGTTGATGGTTTCCATGTCCGTAACGGTTTGAGTTCCATGTATTCCATCCTTCCTAAAAAGTTTCGCTTCGACAATGTGCAGCTATCTCCAGAGTTGGATAAGTTAGCAATTATTGTCGTCTCCAGTCGGGATAGCGATGCGAAAAGAGGTAATCAAAACCGCTTCCAAAGACAAGCCAGCTTAATCGGAGAAGTTGTCGGAATCAATCAGCTAAACGACAGCACAATTCAAGTCGAAATGCTGAAAACCTTTTCCGAGAATTACAGTGTCAGCCGCCTTTATACTGAACCTGTAATTCTTGAAGATGTCATGAGTCAGCTTTATCAACAAGGATATCGGAATTTTGCATATATTTCCCAAGCACCTTACATGAGTACGCTGCATATTACCAAGACTGAGGAAGATGAGGAAATGTCTTTCATGTCAAAAAAATTGCTCCGAACTTTGAAGGGAGAGCGCCGAGATATCAAAATTTATCCGATGTTTTTTGATAAATACTTTGTCCGCAGTTTTCTAGGCGACAAAGGCAAATCTTTTTACATTCAAGATGCAATGGAACTTGAAAGCTTGTCTGCAAAAGGTAATCAGCAAGCTGTAATGTTTTTCAACTTGTTTAACGGGATTAAAGTCAAGCAGCCGGGAGAAAAAAACTTTTACAACGGTGTGATTTCCTACTCGACGTTATTGCATATATACGATGGGATTCTGGATGACCAAGACCTTCATCAAGGTTTGATTTATGATGGTGAAATCAAAGATACTTTGCTGCATTATCTCACACTCTTCCACTTTTCCAGGTATGAAGCTCGCCACAATATTAGTTTAAAACTTGACCCCTACGAGCGGATTATTGGCGATGATTCTGTTGGTGCTTTATCTATATTTAATCATGCGGGTGGGAATGCAGAATTTAACTCGCTGGCATTTTTGAATAAGGTAAGAGAAGTCTTGAATGTCGGTGATGGAGGTACGCAATCATGATCAGTGCAGATTTTGGACGACTGTTTGAGGTTGGATTCAATATTGGGATTTTGGCATATATTCAAAAGGAAAAGCTAGCTCATAATTTTGGTGATTCCTACCGTTTGGATTTGCAGCAACTCAAATTGCCAAACATGATGGCGGAAATGATTAGAGAAGCTAATCTGCTGGCTAGTTTAAATACTGAAATCGCGGAAAAATGGAGTTTGTTTTTTGTCCAAAAAGGCTTTCTTGGTGGGTTGAATTTTTTTCGGGAGTACGTCAAATCTACTGGCTGGAATTTGCACAGGTTGGAAATTGTCTATTGTCAGTGCAATTTTAGTAATGATAACAGTATCAGAACCTATGAAAGGGATGAGAAAAAAGTATTTAAACAGCTATTATCTCAGTTCAAAACTGCAAAACGTAGTTTATCTGATGATGAAATTAACTCCTACATCCGGCGCTACAACAAGAAAACGGGTGAGTTTTTGCAAGCTGATACTCTGATGTTGTTACAGTATGAGAATGATTTTAGAATTCTGTGCGTTGATTTATCTGCGTTTACTCCTCCGTTGACTTCGGAAAAAGTCGATAATCTCAACGAAATAGAGGTGATGCGGAAATATTTGCTCAGAGAAATTAGCTATTTGCGCTCCAAAAGTGTGTTTTCTAATCTGCGGATGGATACTAGCACTTTGGGTGTGGATTTTTCGGAGGATTTAAAAGGCTATTTCACAGCTTTTAAGTATAAGGATAAGGAAAGCGTTAAGTTGATTCAGGCTGGTAGCTATGCTCACAGTTTCTATGGATTTCTGCAACAAACTGGTATCCTTGGACAAGATGCTGAGGTTTTGTTTAATGTGGTGGGTTATGGCGATCGCAATATTAGCACAATTTCCCTACGCAAGGACAAACTTAAGCTGTTAGCCACCTGTGCCAAAATTTATCAGAATGAACCGAAAGGTAAAGAAATTAGCGACGCTCGTAGCGAAGTTTTAGATGTTATTCAACTTAACGCAGCTCGCAGTTTTAAAGACGGCAAAAAATTGGTCAATTCTCTGTTAAAAATTGGCAAAACTATTGAACCTGTATGTCATTCTGAAAAAATAGACAATTTTGTTAATTCCATTGATATTATATCAGATGAACTGGCAGATAAATTGCAAATTGAGCGTGGCTTGCATTTGAGAAATGCTCATGCTAAATTAATTGTAAAAGCGCTTCAATCTGATGAAACTTATATCTTTTTGACTGGTAATCCGGGAATTGGGAAAACAACTGCGATCGCAAATTTCCTAAAAACACATATCGACGACGGTTTCTTATTCTTATATGTCAGTCCCCGCAAACAAGTAAACTTGGATATTATCGAGAAATTCAAAGATAAGAATACTGGTTTGCTGTGCGACAATCGGCTATTCTGTATTAACACAAACTCCGACATTATTGCCAGCCATTCGGGAAAACGTACAGTCAAGTATAGCTCAAATAGCCGCAGCGAAAACTTTACAGAAAAAACGGTTCATTTTCTTAAAGATAATCCCGAACTTCAGGTAAGAGAAAACTACCAGCGACAAATTGCTAGAAAGAATGAAACCGTAATTGAAGCAGCTAGCCTCAAAACTATGGGAGTGCTAAATAGTATTTGTAATGGGATTTATAGCCTAATCAACTGTAGAACTTCTAACAATATTGTAGCTACGGTTTCTATCCAATCTTTGAGGATGAAAGAAAATCGACAAAGTACCCTTGATTATTTAGAACAGATATTTCAAGATACTTATAACAAACGGGATAAACAAGTCATCCCCGCTAAGATGCAAGAAATATCCAGCCGCATCAAACACATCTTCATTATGATAGATGAAATTACTGGAGATGACGGCGGCGTTGAGTTTTTAGCTGGAATTGCCAAGATGGTTAAAAAGCATGAGTTGCATAAGCCACAACACGGTTTTAATACTAAAATTATTGTAGCAGATGCTTCGATTGTTGACCCCGATGTGATTAAACAACACCTGGAAAATACCTCCCATGAACCGGATAAAATCTATTTTAAAAAGTTAGCTAAAAATTCGGATGCAATTGAACCTTTACAAGTCACTCCTTTTAAATTTAATCATCTAGCCGCAACGGTAATCAATGCCAATTCTTATCCAGCCCGCAGTTTGCAGATAACTTACAAAGTATTTGTAGAAGCTGTTAAATACAATGAAGATGCGTCTTTAAAGGAGAATAATAATTTAGTAAGCCGGGTACAATCTGAAATAATTCAGGATATCAATCAGCGATTGGCGCAACCTGGTGTCGAACAAATTATAGTCTATATTCAAAGCAAGCAAAGATTGGCAGAATTGATTGAGAAAATTCAAAAAGAACGAGAATTTAATCAGTTTACTGATTATCTAGAAATTCATGCGAATATCTCGGAAGAGGAGAAAGCAAAAATACAAGAGTGCAAAGATACAGCTAAAGTAATCTTTATGACAGCATCGGGAAGTCGTGGCTTATCTTTCCCGAAAACTAAGCACATTTTAGTTGATATTGCTCACTTCCAAATTGAGAAAAATCTGATGGAAGTGATACAGGTGATTTATCGGGGGCGCGGCGAAGATAAATATGGTAAAACCCTTGATGGTGAAGACAAAGAATTGCTTTTTTACGTGTCTTATACAGCGGTTTATTACGCTGATGATGCAGATGCAGAACTTTCCTTACAAGAAAGTAAGTTGAGTTTGTTGAATTTACTGCTAATTCTGAAGACTGCGGTGATGACGCGAATTTCGGGATATGGTTATTTAGGTAGGGAAAAGTTTGTGATGATTCCGATTGGCGGTAAGTCGGTTTCCGCAGTGGGAGATACTTTTAGTAACAAGATGGCTTCTCTGATTAAAACGCTAAAGAGCGAAAGCATCCGAGGAAATATGTTGTTAAAGGAGGTTTATACGAGCCTGGAACAGCTTTTGGGGCGTGGGGAGTTTCTTTTGATAAATTCTGATAACTCGCGTCACAAGGGCGATTCTTACCTGGAAATGCGAGATGATTTTAACAAGAAGTTTTTGGAAAAGTGCAATCCTCTTGCAGGTTTGCTGAGTTATGATAATTTAGAGATTGGTCATGTTTGTGGTAGTTTGTTGGTAGTGCCTCTGGCTAATAAAAATTTGCTGGAAAAATACCAGATGCGGCTACGCGAGCAAATTCAGAAATGTGTAGATAATCGGTTGTTGCACAAAATGTATCAAATTAGGGATAGCGAGTCGTCCCCGGAGAATGTACGATCTGCTATAAGAGGAGGTGCGATCGAGCTTTTGCAATTTCTCAACAGCGATGTCGAGAAAACTCAGTATTTTGAACAGCTTAGTCAACAGTTCGATCGCTATTATGCCATACCGCTGTTTGCCTTCGTTAGCGGGGAGGAAATGCAGGAGTATTTTGCTGACAGCGGGCTGGAAGAACCGGAAGACAGGCGGTTTCGGGATATCTTGTCGGCTTATATGCGAGCAATGTATCCTGTAGATAGTGTAATGCCGATCGGACACAATTACAAAGACTTCCCATTTATCGTGTTTAGAAGCTACAGTTTAGAACAAAGTCGAGCCAAGATGTTCACAGATAAGTACCTGTTGAGCTCTAACGAGTTAAATGTGCTCAACTTGATTTTATCAAAAGATCCAAATTAACTCATCTGCGTTAATATGCGGTTGAAAATCCTCTGCCACTAACTAATGTATGTAGCAATCTTAAATTAGTGGTAAATATTTTCACCCCACCCCAACCCTCCCCTTACTAAGGGGAGGGAGTAAGAAATTCACAAATGATTTAGGATTGCTATAATAATCAACAAACGAAAAACTCACTTAAACAAATATGACAGTCAAAGTAGGAGACATCGCACCGGATTTCACCTTAACTTCGCAAACTGGCTCATCAGTCAGCCTCAAAGATTTTCGGGGTCAAAAAAATGTTATCGTTTACTTCTATCCCAAAGACGACACACCCGGATGTACAGCGGAAGCTTGTGCTTTTCGTGATAGTTATGAAGTTTTCAAAGACGCAGGTGCAGAAGTAATTGGGATTAGCGATGATTCCCAGCAGTCTCACCAGAAATTCGCTACTAAATATCAGTTACCTTTTACGTTGTTGAGCGATACTGGTAACAAAGTTCGGCAATTATATGGCGTTCCTGCTACACTATGGATTATGCCCGGTCGAGTAACTTATGTGATTGATAAACAAGGTGTTGTCAAGCATATTTTTGACTCGATGTTGGATTTTAAGGCCCACGTTGCAGAGTCTCTCAAAACTTTGGAAGGTATTAAAAGTTAGATATGATTGGATCGGAATGATTTAACCGCAGAGAGCGCAGAGAACACAGAGGAAGAGAAGAGGTAGAGTAAGACAAAGAGAGGAGTTGAGTCCTCTCTTTGGTGATAGCAATTATCTAACCTTTCGCAGCGCCTGACTTTTCCGGTGCAGCGTTGTGGGCAGTTTTGCCATTTTTACCATTAGTATGACCGTTGGCATTCCGAGGCTGGATTACTCCATAGCCACCGTGACTCTTGCGTTCGTAGAGCACGTTGATTTCGTTAGTTTCGGCATTGCGGAACATATAAAAATCGTGGTCGATAATCTGCAATTGTTCTAAAGCTTCTTGCACAGTCATCGGAGGCATGGCAAAATACTTAGTCCGTACCACCTCGGCTGGAAGTTCGGGAGTGCGATCGCCTATCAAATCCACAACCACAGGAAGTTCATCGACCACAGCCACGGTTTTAGCATTGGTAGTGGTTTTGTTGTCCTGACGTTTTTCCTTAAATTTCCGCAGTTGGCGAGCTATTTTGTCGGCAACTAAATCTATACTGGCATAAAGGCTTTCCGTACTTTCTTCAGCCCGAATTACGCTTCCATTAGCATAAATTGTCACCTCAGCAGTCTGCTTAGGATTAATCCTGGGGTTACGAGCCACCGACAGATGTATGTCCACTTCTGTAGTCAAACTTTGAAAATGGCTAACCGCCTTTTCCACTTTTTGATTGACGTACTCGCGAATCGCATCGGTGATTTCTATATTTTTACCCTGGATAACAAGCTTCATAGAGCTCCCTCCCTTCTCTAACGTGGGTATAGTTTATACAATAGCACTTTGTATTCTACAAAACACTCATCTTGAAAATCTTTTTAATCTGTTGACAATTCTTAATTTTAACTAGGTAAATTTTCAGTAAAAACACTCTTGATTTTTTTCATGATTTTCCCTTCTTTTCCTCAACATCTACATTCTCAATCCTGCTTGCTCCTTGACTGGGGACAAGTACCCTACTCCCAAGCTTGGGAAGCTCAGCAACAACTGGTGCAAGAGCGTCGCGATAATCCAGATTTGCCGGATGTGCTGATTTTGCTGGAACATCCGCCTGTGTACACCTTGGGACAGGGGGCGAAATTGGAATTTCTGAAATTTGACGGCGAAACTGCGCCGGAATTGCACCGAGTCGAGCGAGGCGGTGAGGTGACTTACCATTGTCCAGGTCAGTTGGTGGGCTATCCGATTTTGAATTTGCGCCGTCACCAGCAGGATTTGCACTGGTATTTGCGACAGTTGGAGGAGGTGCTGCTGAGGGTGCTGGCTGTTTTGGGGCTTTCGGGGGCGCGGGTGCCGGGGATGACTGGGGTTTGGGTTGATGGGTGCAAAGTAGCTGCGATCGGGATTAAGGTTAGTCGCTGGATTACTATGCACGGTTTTGCTTTAAATGTTTGCCCGGATTTGGCTGGTTTTGGGCAAATTGTACCTTGCGGGATTCCCGATCGACCTGTGGGGAGTTTGGAGCAGTTTATTCCTGGAATTGAGGTCGATCGCGTTCGGGCGATCGTGGTGGCGGAGTTTGCAGAAGTATTTGGGGTGGAATTTATGCCAGATGTCTAATATATTTAAATCAAAAACCCTCGTCAGTCTCAACTTGAGACACTGAGTTACGCCTTGTTCTTAAGGATGAAAAAATAGAAATCATGGCAAATTGCGCTTTGGGTCGTCATGCGGTAGTCATTGGCGGAAGCATAGCCGGACTCCTAACAGCTAGGGTT
This sequence comes from Microcoleus sp., assembly GCF_041354475.1. Classification (NCBI taxonomy): domain Bacteria; kingdom Bacillati; phylum Cyanobacteriota; class Cyanophyceae; order Oscillatoriales; family Microcoleaceae; genus Microcoleus; species Microcoleus sp. The sequence continues at coordinate 39,514 of NZ_JBGJZU010000035.1, read as the reverse complement.
TTGACTGATTATTTTGAACAGGTGACAATCATTGAACGAGACCGCTTCCCTCTTCAACCAGAACCTCGCAGGGGCATTCCTCAAGGCACTCAACTTCATCTGTTGCTAAGCCGAGGTCGTCAAATCATCGAAGATTTGTTTCCAGGCTTAGAAGCAGAATTAATCGCTCAAGGAGCCGTAACGCTGGATATGGGAAGCGATGTGAAATGGCTCAACCCTTTTGGCTGGAATACTCGTTTCCCCTCTGGATTTACAGTGCTGTCTTTTAGCCGCCACATTTTGGATTGGTTAATTTACCGTAGATTAGCACGAGTAAGTCACCTTCATTTCCAGGAGGAAGCTTATGTAACTCAACTCATTTCCACTCCTGATGGAACTAGCATTGCAGGAGTGAGATTCCGCCAACGTCAGCAAAACGGAGAGACTCAAGAGCAAACCTTGCTCGCTGATTTTGTGGTGGATGCCAGTGGCTATAGTTCACAAGCCCCCAAATGGTTGAAAGCATTGGGCTATGAGGTGCCAAAGGAAACAGTGATTACAGCGGGCATGGGATATACCGGTCGCACATATGAGATTCCCGCAGGATTTCAATCCGATTGGAAAGCCGTTTATCTGCAAGCCTCTCCACCCGAACGCACTTCGATGGCTGTCCTGTTCCCCATTGAAAATAACTGTTGGATTCTGGGGTTCTGTGGCACTTTACCCCACCGCCCCTCAAAAGATGAAGCTGCCCTTTTGGATGCGATCGATCACTTACCCAGCCCGATGATTTACAACGCTATTAAGCACGCAAAACCTTCTACACCGATTGAAATTTACCATTCTCCAGGCAATCGGTTATGCCACTACGAAACTCTGAAGCGACAGCCCGAACGCTTTGTGGTTTTAGGAGATGCTGTTTGTTCCTTCACACCCATTTATGCTCAAGGCATGACTGTAGTCGCATTGGGAGTCAAGGCCTTAGAGGCGTGCTTGGCAAAAATTGCCCGACAGCCCTCACCTAGCCTCACTGGATTAGCAAAAACATTTCAGAAACAACTGGCAAAAATTAATGCTGAACCTTGGATTACCGCTACGAGTCAAGATGCTAAATACCCTACCATTCAAGGTATCACCAAGGCTCATAGTGTCCCGGAAAAGTTGATGGGATGGTACATGAACCAAGTCATTCATTTAACTGTGCGCGATCCTCAAACTACACTCAGTTTTTTTCAAGTTTTGCATATGCTCAAATCTACTACCACACTATTTCAACCTCGCATTCTGTTGCAGGTATTAAAGCAGGTACTGGCGAATCAATCGAAACCACATCAACCAAAGACGTGATTGATTGCGCTAGGAACCTGGAATATCCTGTATTGGTCAATTCTGCGTAAAAGTTTGCAGTTGAAGCCAAAGGTTTGATATCAAGTTCGGTAGCATCTGAATTATTAAGACCTCTATTTTATCCCTCTGTGTCCTCTGTGTTCTCTGCGGTTAAATCATTCCGATGCAACCAGAAACGATATAACTGAGAGAATTAGCGATCTAATACCGGATCGGGGGCTTCTCTAACCTGAGACAGAAGCAAGACAGATGTAGAAATACGTCCTAAGAGTTTTGCGATCGCCCTTAGTGTTAGGTAGGATTCTTGTTAGTTAATCGCACTCCTCTCAGGAGAAAAAATTTATGGCAGATATGTCCGGTCAAGACCCCTCGGAAATTAAAATGGCGACGGTTGATGAAGAACAAAAAGGCGCCACGTTTAGCGGTACGGTCATCCTTGCTATCGATGTCGAGGGTGGGGAAGTCGTTTTCTTCAGAGACTTTTTGATTGAAGATTATCAAGGCGAACTGACCGCTTATCTCGCAACAGATGGCAATATATCGAAAAGCATTGATTTAGGCGAACTTAAGCATAAAAGCCACACCTTTAAGCTGCCAATTCCGCTGGGGACAGATACATCACCCTACAATACAGTCGTGCTGCGCGACGAAAAAAGCAAGAAAAAAGTTCTGACTATCAAGCTGTAAAAATTGTATATCTACCAGTAGACTCTATAGGTCTGGATTAAGGGATATCCGTTTCGCTACCGCAGTCTAACCTGGGTGCATCCCAATGTTGGAGGGGCTCTCGCATTACGGCAGATAGTTTATTGGTTATAAGCAGAGACTTACTGCCGTAATGCTTCTCCCCTACGGATATATTTGCAAAAATGGGATGCTCCTTCTAACCTGAAGTCCGATCGCCCTTAAATTAAAATGCGTCACTGGATCTATCGGCCGATAGATCCAGTGACGCACTTTATTTCTTAAAACGGAATTGGATCGTAATCGGGATTGTCAGCTTCGTTAGAGGAACCCGACGAGCGATCGGACTCAGAATTTGGAGACTGATGGGAGTTCCAATCAGAGCTAGAAGTGCGATTAGCAGGTCCAGGAGCGTTGCTAGAACTGCGGTTTCGCGAGCCTAAAGGTACCACATTGCTAGGCACGGTCTGAGGCGCGCTGTCACGAATTTGAGCTGGTTCCGGGGCGGTTCTAGGGGCGAGATCCGAGTTCATCGCATTCGCACCGAGACTGTAAATTTTTTGAGCTGTCAGTTCGGCTCGCTTTTCTTTGATACCATCTCTTTCCATTGTGTTCATGTTGAGTCGGCCTTCAATAATCACGCGATCGCCTTCATGATATTTTTCATGGATTTCCACGGCAAAATTTCCCCATCCTATCACCTTCAAACGTTCGGGCGGATCTTCAGGTTTTGGACCTGGAAACTCCACTAGCATTTCAGCGATCTGAAGTTGATTTTCAGCAGTAAAACGGAGTTGTGGTTCTTGAATTATTTCCACCAACAAAATGCAGCTATTCATAACTTAATTGGGAATTGGGAATTGGGAATTGGGAATTGGGGATTGGGCATTGGGAATTGGGCATTGGGCATTGGGCATTGGGAATTGACTTTCAAGTAAAAAGGTAAAACTTAAAATAACGCATTTTATCTTTTCACTTTTGCATTACCAATTCCCAATTACCAATTCCCCCTTACCAATTACCCATTACCAAATTTATCTTTGCGAACAGCCGCCTCAGTTTGGCTAACAAAATCCTGAACTAGGCTGCGGTACTCCTTCAAAGTTTCAGATACCCAATCTCGGTCTTCACTGTTAGCAAAAATATGGACTGTCGGTTCGCTAGCATCGGGCAAAACTAATACCCAATTGTCATCGCTGGAGTTAAATATTTTCACTCCATCTACTAATTCTAAACTATCTGGGGAATGAGTTTCTACTAAATATCGCATCAGAGAACCCTTGACAGTCCAAGGACAGCGGACGCTGTAACTACGATGAGTGACGCGAGGAAGTTCTGCCTTAATCTGTCCTAGCGATCGCTCCTGAATCGTCATCATTTCTATCACTTTAGCAATACAGAACATTCCGTCAAATCCAGGATGCAATTGGGGGAAAATAAAACCCATATTTCCACTGCCACCCAAAACCACGTTGGGATTCCTGTTAGCAGCTTCCATCAAAGCAGTGGGATTCGCTTTAGTGCGGATTACTTTACTTTGATAGCGACGGGCGATCGCCTCTACCGCAGAAGAAGCATTGACCGGTACTACCACTGTACCTTTTGGATGCGAAGTCAGCATCAAATTTACCATCAACGCCGTCAACATTTCCCCACGAATCGCTATCCCAGACTCATCTACCAAAATTAACTGTTCGCCATTGGCCGAAACCTGCACCCCAAAATTAGCACTGAGTGCTTTCACCACCCGACCGAGTTGGTCAAGCAAATATTCCCGTTCGCCATTGCTCAGAGAACTTTGTTTAAGACTGGCATTAAGTACCACCGCATCGCAACCAAATTTGGCGAGCATTTGTGGCAAAATTGCCCCCGAAACTGCATAGACGTAATCGATAACTACCTTAGAATTACTGTAGCGAATGGCTTCTACATTCATTTGCCGCTCAAAGGTGCGGGAGTAAACCTCCAGAGATTGGTTAAAGTACGACATCTCCCCAATTTCCGGAATCAGAGCCCGCCGTAAATCTTCTTTAAAGTAAGCGCCCTCGATTTTCTTCTCCGCCGCTTTGGTAATATTGATACCTTTGGTATCGAAAAATTCAATTAAAATGTGGTCCGATCGATCGGGCGAAATCCGAACGTGAATCCCACCAGCTACTGACAGAGTACAGGAAACCGTGCGCGCGATCGGAATTGCTGTGGATTCCAAATTGACCACACTAATTCCCACCGACATTAAACCAGCAATCAAAGACCTCGAAACCATCCGGGAAATGCTCCGCTGATCCCTAGACACCGATACCGAAGAACCTGGTTTCAAAGTAGAACCATAAGCAGCGCCCAATTTCACCGCAAATTCCGGGGTAATATCTACATTGGCTAGTCCTTGAACCCCCCGTTGACCAAATAAATTCCGCTTAGCTTGTTCTCCCCAAATTAAATTGCTATTTAACAAAGCGCCGGATTCAATATTTTTACTAGGCCAGACGCGAACGCTCGGTCCCACTTGGGCTTCTTCTCCGACTATGGACATGGAACCGACCACAGCCCCTTCTAATACGTGAGCCCGCCTGTCTACGCGAGTGCTCCTGCAAATCACACAGGCCCTGAGATGAGCATCTTCGCCGATAATTGCTCCGTTCCACACGATGGGACGCTTGAGGTTGGCATCGGCCCCCACAGTTACGTTATCTCCAATCACCGAACCGGCTTCGATTTTGACTCTAGCTCCGATGCGACAATTGTTGCCGATCATCGCGGGTACTTCCACGATCGCACTATCGTCAATAAAAGTATTCTGACCTACCCACAATCCCGATCGCACTTGGTCGTAGTAGCTCAAATCCAATTTCACCTTTCCCCGCAGCGCGTCATACTGAGCTTCCCGGTAGACATCTAACTGGCCGACATCGCACCAGTAACCCTCAGCGATGTAACCGTACATCGGCTCACCTTTTTCTAGCAACAGCGGAAACAAGTCTTTCGAGAAATCAGATTCCACATCCAGCGGCAGGTAATCCAAGACTTCCGGCTCTAAAATGTAAGTGCCGGTATTCACAGTATCGGAGAAAATTTCGCTACTAGAAGGTTTTTCCAGAAAGCGATTGATCCGGTGATTTTCGTCAGTAATCACCACTCCGAATTCCATGGGGTTGGGAACGCGAGTTAAAATTAACGTAGCTTTGGATTTCTGGCTGCGGTGAAATTGCACAGCAGCCGTCAAGTCTAAATCTGTGATACTATCGCCACTAATCACGATAAAAGTGCGATCGAGCAATTCGGCAATATTTTTGACACACCCTGCGGTACCCAGGGGCTGGTCTTCTTCCACAGCGTAAGTCATTTGTACGCCAAATTCACTGCCGTCTCCAAAGTATTCGCGCATGACATCAGGAAGATAGTGCAGCGTCGCAATAATTTCCCTAATCTGATGTCTTTTTAGCAAATTGATAATGTGTTGTGCGATCGGGCGATTAAGAATAGGCACCATCGGTTTTGGCAAATCGCACGTCAGAGGTCTGAGCCTCGTTCCCGACCCCCCAGCCATCAGCACTGCACGCATAAAATCCTCCTTGCTTAAAAAGCACTCCTAGTCATTTTTAACTCAAAAATCTCAAACTTAAAATTGTTTGGTCAGCCCTCAGCTATCACGTCTTAATTAATTATCCGTGAGTCTGCTACATAAGATTGACATCAACTTGATTTCTGTACGGATATTGGAAACTTTAGCGTGTACCTTCCCCAGCCTTTTAACCCCTTTGGTAGGATTATATAACATTTAACCTTTTCACGAGCTTTTAAAACCTCCCTCATTACAGTATTCAACCAGTTAGAGGTCAGCCGTACTGTACCAGAAGCTTTACAAAAAGCTATGAGTTGTTTGTGAATTGTAAATCAAACAATTTGGCAACTTAGTAGTATTATATACTCATTAAAATTTTTAATTATTATTTTGATAATTGATGATCGATCGGATTTTTTTGATATCTACAAGATAGAAGCGCCTAGGAGGAATTCGAGTTCCGGGTTCTGATTCCAAAGAGTCAATATAGCTGAAATATCGTTGTAGCCACTCGTTGCTTGTCTTTGTACCAAGCCTCTGTCGGAACTCTCCAGCCACCGTTGTAGACCAGGCGAGTACAGCCTATCATCGGGGCGATCGAGGTTTCTGGTTCGGGAGTCCGATAGAATCGCTACTTAAAGGCTGGTTAACTCATATACCGATCTCGTGAGATGTGTTAAATTGTGGAAAAGCCGTCCTCACAGGACGGGGTTTCAAACCCATTTTGTTGATGAGTAACTTAATTAGCTTGGCATTACTGATCGCTTACGGTGCAGGTATTTGGAAATTTTGGAAGGGTTTCGATCGCACTAACTTCGACAGAAGTTTTTCCAATCGCCTGAAGCTAGCCCTGCTATGGCCAGCATTAATTTTTAATAAGCCCTATCGCCAAAACTTTACAAAGGCCCTCAAAGCCTCCAAAAGGTGAGAGACAGCCCGACATGAAGGTAGGGGGAATCTAATTCATGATTAATCGCGACCTTTGTATCGCGACAAATCTCTATCCAAGAGTGTAATTCAAGAATGTCTAAAAAGTCCGATCGCCTTGCCACCAGTCCAGAGCCAACTTGGTTTGCTAAGGACAAATCAGATAGCTGGCAACCTTTACTCTCGCCAGTTGCTTCCCGGTTCGATCACGAATACCGAGGAGAACCCTTCCCTTTCCCCGAAGAAGTCGAAGCCATGCCGATTTTTCGGGAATCCATCGCCGGCACCCTCCAAGCCAAAACAGTTTCTCCCTTTTGGCAAATTGCCAAACCCCAAAAAAATCAGCGCTGTTTAGACATTGGCTGCGGAGTCAGCTTTCTAATCTACCCTTGGCGCGATTGGGAAGCCTTTTTTTACGGCCAAGAAATCAGCAGCGCCGCACGAGACGCCTTAAACGCCCGCGGTCCTCAACTCAATTCTAAACTATTTAAAGGCGTAGAACTTGCCCCCGCTCATCGCCTAAATTACGAAGAGGATCAATTCGATTTGTGCATCGCCACCGGCTTTAGTTGCTATTTTCCCAAAGATTATTGGGCTATTGTCATGGGAGAAGTTAAGCGAGTATTAAAGCCGGGAGGTCACTTCGTGTTTGATGTCCTCAACCCTAATGCTCCCTTAGCAGAAGATTGGGCAATTTTGGAAACCTATCGAGCAGGGGAAGTATTTTTAGAAGGAATTGAAGATTGGGAAAAACTGATTAAAACTGCCGGTGCAAAGATAGTAAAAAAACAAAGTGGCGATTTATTTCAAATGTATAAAGTGCAATACAATTGAGCCATTACAGGAGGCAAATGCCGATCGGTAATAGTCAAAAAAAGCGATTGCCATCACCCATGTTTAGGATGAGAAACTAACCATCCCCGCCCCGCAACTAAGGAGAAGCAGCAGGAGATGGAGATGCTGTCGGCGACGCTTCCGTAGTCGGCGACGGTGCAGCCCCAGGAGAAGCAGCAGGAGAAGCAGCAGGAGAAGCAGCAGGAGATGGAGATGCTGTCGGCGACGCTTCCGTAGTCGGAGAAACAACAGGTTTAGGAGTCGGTGACTCTGTAGGCACTGGCTGCGGTTCAGGAATCGGTGACTCTGTAGGCAATGGCTCAGGTTCAGGTAACACTAAGTCTCTAGCCCCTGGTTTCAGTTGAGAAGAAGGAGAGGGAGATGCCGATGGCTTCGCTTCTGGTTTAGGTTGAGCTGAAGGCGATGGTTTAGCCGTTGACTGGGGTTGAGGTAAAGGCGATGGCTTGACTCCTGGTTTGGGTTTGCTGGAGTCCCGTGGAGGCTTCTCAAACTGCGGCTTCACTCCCCCTGGACTAGGGGGCGCGGCTGTGGGATCTGGGGAGGGCAATGGTCCCGTTGCTGGGGTTGCCGAGGGAGTTACAGGAATACCGCTGCAAACCTTTTCATCATATTTAAATGCCACAGCCAATTGATAAAGCTTGTGCGTGCTGGCTGGTGGAAGTATGAATTGAGGATTAATAATTGCAAATTTAGCAGCATCGTCGAGAATATTGGAACCCGTCAGGGCAATGGTTTGAGGTTCTGCCCTCAGCAGCCCTTGGGGGTTGACAACTGCACCAAATACTGCTTTCCCTTCCAGTTTTTGCGAACAAGCTGTTTTGGGATAAGGGACATTCACAAGCGTCGGTCCAGTCATTTCCAAGTCAGGATAAGCTTTTTTGAATCTTTCAAACAAGGCAATATATGTAGTTGCAGCAGCCAGATTTCTGTCGGAATCCTTGGATGAGTTTTGTCCGGGATTTCCCTGCTGTTCTAGCTGTTTTTGTTGCTGCTCAAATTGTTGCCTCCTAGCTCTTTCTTCAGGACTTTCTGTGACTTGATTTTCTTGATTTGGATCTTGTTGAGTCGATTGTGGTGAGTTGCCAGACTCCGAATTTGTACCTCTAATGGGGAATTGCGGGGTGTATACTACAGCTCCATCTGGAAACAGTGGCAGTCTACCCTGAGCATTTCGCAATTTTTCTAGAGACTCCCCTTCATCCACCTGGCTTCCGGGAGGCTGGGGGGTTTGCGTGTCCGATGGTGGTGGAGGCGGGGTAATCGGAGAGAAATTACCGAGGGATGGGGGGGGGATGAGATTGCTGGGAGGCTGTGGCGGGATGGCTACGGGGGTTTGAGGAGCGGGATTTTTGATGGTGGGAGATGGAGCTTTCGGAGGTATGGGGGGAGTTAAGGAAGGGAGAGGAGATGGAGGCGCAGGGGCAAAGAATCCCGGAGGTGGCATTCCCGGTGGGAGGGCTGGTAAGTTAATGGGGTTCGAGGCTGGCGGTAAGGGCGGGGTGATGTTGCGTGGTAGGGGAACTGGTGCGACGAGCGAAAATGGTGGTTTCGCATTGGATGCGAGTGGGGGTATGCTTTGGGGCAGTCGTCCTACCTCTGCTGGAGTTAGCTCCACGAACCCAACCGAACCGGGCAAGTTTTTTGATGAATTGCCACCATAAATTAGATTTGAGATCCGAGGCGCGTTAACTCCGAGCACTCCATGAAGACCTATAGAAGCTAGGGCTGCCCACCAAAATGGCTGGCGCAGCGGTTCTGAGAGGGTATTGACTAGGGAGAAAGAGTCATTCATGACAACTGGGAATTGGTTATGGGTTATGGGTTATGGTTTAACGCTATTTTTTTATGGGAGCAGGTAAAAAATAAAAATTTAGGAATTCAAAACCGTAATTATAGCACTATTACACTCAAAGCTACTCGATCGCCAGCCGCTGCTAGCCAACCGACCGCTTCCATACCTATTAATTGCTCCATTAATTGATTAAACAGCCGTTAGGGTGGCGATCGACCGCCGTTGCCAATTTGGTTACCAGAAATTTGGGTCTAAAGCCCCGTCCTTAAAGCTTGGGGAGATTAACACCTAAGATACAGGTGGCTAAAGAGCTTTGCTGTATGAGCATTATTCCTGAATTTCCCCCCAACGGGGGAGGTTCTTCTTCCTTCCCCGCTTGGGGCAGGTTCTTCTTCCTTCTGCCTTCTTCCTACCACCGATATCGATGAGTCTTAAAAGGTGCCCCCTCAATACTGAGCAAATCAATGGGATAAATGGGAGCACCACTGGCCATATATTGAAAAATTTCCCGAACTTCCTCTCCCCGCAGAGACAACTGGTCTAATTCCTTCAGAGAATACCAGCCAGCGCACAAAGTATATTCGTCCGGCTTGCTCTTGGGAGGCGTTTTGTCTTCGGGACGAGCCACAAAAATCACCCTCAAGCGGACATTCCCTCTAGGCATGACTGTATGCTCTACCCGGAGAATGCCCTCAATAATCACAGAAACGCCCGCTTCCTCGACCGTGTTACGCATAGCGGCCTCGAACAATGTCTCTCCTTGTTCCACTCGTCCTGCCGGGAGATACCACTGCTGATCGTACTTGCGCTCTTGTACCAATAGAAAACGGTTTTCTAAGTGAACGACAACTAGGGTAAAATACCAGGTAGAAATAGGCTCGCGAGCCATAGCAGTAGATGTTCCCCAAGCAAAAGGTTTAACCAGCCACACATAAATGAGGCACTGTTAGCAAACAAATTAGCAGCGTGACATACTCCCACATCAAATCTGAGTACAGATTATGATGTGGGCTTCTTAACAGCCCGATGAAGGCTAAATGGTTCTTCCGCAAGGGTTTTTGAACTCAAGAGGTTAATCTTAGCACTTTAGCAACAATTTTTATCTCAAATCTAAAATTGAGACAGTACCACGGAGGCTGGGGGAAGTTGAGCTTTCGCCCCTCTTACCAGGCAAGTGCTAGGGTTTACGGAACTGATGAGATCGGGTTGCACTACGGGGGTCCGTAATTGCCGGAGACCAAAAGCCCGAAACAATTCAACACCATCCCTTGATTTAGGACTATTTAGAAACTGGTGGTTGTAAAATTTCCGTTGGTTTCTCCACGATACCTGGCTCTACAATCGAATCTAAAACCGGAGAAGGAATCGGCACTTCTTCCACTACCGGATGCTTTTCCAAAGTTAACCGAGACTGAGATGAACCAGACAATCTTTTTAACAATTTCGGTGTAGGATCGTGTAACAAATAAATTATTCGATCGCCTCCTTGCCAAATCTGCCCCGCCGACACTACTTGCAAATATCCCTGTCTTTCCAATAACAGCGGCACTAACTCGCCGGCCCGAATTAGAGCCTGCAAGTGATCTAACTGAAACTGCAATCCAGTAGTTTTTAACTCCGTTTCTCCCAATTTTACCTCTTTGTCGTTCAAATATTCGTTCCAATCCTTCAAGGACAAATCGGACACGAAGGCTTGATTTATTTTGGGATTATTTACAGCACTGTTAGCTTGCGGATCTTTGGGGAAAATTGCCAAAACCCTTGGTGGTGCAAACTCTTCTGCTGCTCTTTGAGCTAACACTAAGTTTACCTCACCGTTGTTGGTCATTGCCAAAAAAGTTCCCATAGATTCCAGTCCGGCGGCTTCCAAAACACTGTGATCCAGAGCACTGCTCAAAAAAACTCGTAAACCTTCCCGTTCTGCCTGTTGACAAGCTTCCGGGTTAGTGTCTATAATTGCTACAGATTCGCCGCGTTCTTGAAATAACCGAGCAATCAATCTACTCAAAGAATTTGACCCAACAATGGCAGCACCGGTCGCGGATTTCGAGGTGACTCCTAAGATTTGAGCCATAGCTCCGGCGGTTAGTCCTTGTAGGAAAACTGTCATCATAATTGTCAGAAATACCAAGGCTTTAATGGAGTCGCCGCCGTTGATTCCCCGCTGGGTTAGCAAAATGGCAAATAAAGATGCGATCGAAGCTGAGACAATTCCCCTAGGCGCTACCCAACAAGCAAATAATTTTTGTCGCCAATTCAGCCCACTGTTGAGGGTGCACAGCCAAATGTTAATCGGTCGCACCACCCACATTAATGCTAAAACTGTGAACACACTCCCCCAACCGAGCGCAACTACACTAGCGAGGGATAAATCTGCCGCCAGCAACACGAACAGCACCGAAATAGCAAGGACTGTGAGTTGACCTTTAAACCTCCTCAGCAGCCTTTCTTCGGGAACAGAAGCTGCTCTGAGGACAATACCGGAGAGTACCGTTGCCATTAATCCCGATTCGCTGCGCAGTTCCTCTGCTAATCCGAAGAATCCCCATAAGCCGGCTAATACTACTAGGTTTTTGAGGTCTTCTGACAGAAAATTCGATCGCTTGAGAATGAATCCTAGCAGCCAACCTCCCGCCACTCCGACGACAGCACCTACTCCCAGCCGCACGATTAAATCTCGGAACAAAACTAGCAAGTCTGCATTGCCGTTTAAAATAATATTCAGTACCAATACTGCCAGAATTGCCCCGACAGGATCGATTAAAACTCCTTCGGCTTCCAGCAAAGCGGCGACTTGTTTATCAACAGAAACCTGTTTGAGCAAAGGGCCGATGACCGTCGGACCAGTGACAACTACTAGAGAAGCATATAAAAAGGCGATCGGCCAAGGAAATTCACCCAGCCAGTGGGCCGCCATTCCGCCGCCGATGAGGGTAATTAAAGTGCCTACTGTAACTAAATTGCGGATACTGCCGGAAATTCGACCCAAATCTCGCAATTCCAAATTCAAGCCGCCTTCAAACAAAATTAATGCTACAGAAAGGGATACCATAACTTCCAAACCACTGCCGAGGAGATTTGGGTGTAGCAGTCCCAGACAGTCTGGCCCTGCTAAAATACCGAACAACAGCAAAAAGACGATCGCTGGAACTTTTAAGTAAGCTGCCAGAACTTGAGCGCTAATGCCACAGGTGACGGTCATGACCATCAACAGGGTGATGTTAAAGGGGATTTCCATAGATGTAATTGTTGGAGGCTGCCCGCTCAGTTTTCAAAGTGCGATCGCGGGTGACTTGAGTACAGGTGCTATAGGTTGGCACTCATACAAACTCTACAGGAGCATGAATTTTCGGTTTTAGTTAAAGATGGTTGATAGTCGCTATAACCTTATCAGATAATTCTCAAGGTGTCAAAGATGGTAGTTCCCCCTAGCCTTGGCCCAAGACTCAACACACAAGGTAAAATATTTATTTTTCCTAACAGACGAATGCTTTGAGAATTCTGCATCCTGGGAAATTTTTGTTAAAAAAGCTTGATGGTTTGTAGTTAAGCTACCACAGTGGTGAAGAGAATTTTTATCTACTATAATTTTTATCTTGTATTTTTTAAGTATTATAAATATGATGTTAAGTAGAAAAATTGTGGTTTTATTAGGGAGAGTGTGGCAGTGAACATCGATCGAATTAAACCAGGTCCCGGTCAAGAATCAGTTTGGGATTACCCACGGCCGCCTCGTCTGGAGGAATCGACCAAACACGTAAAGATAATTTTTAATGGTGTCACCCTTGCCGACACCCACCGCGCTCAAAGGGTATTAGAGACAAGTCACCCTCCTTTTTACTATATCTCTCCCGAAGATATAGAAATGCAATATTTGCAAAAAACTTCGCGGGGTTCTTGGTGCGAGTGGAAAGGACAAGCAGGCTATTACACAGTGAAGGTGGGAGAAAAGGAAGCCGTGAATGCTGCTTGGTTTTATCCAAATCCCACCAATATCTTTGAGGCTATTAAGGATTATGTGGCTTTTTATCCAGGTTTGATGGATGCTTGTTATGTGGATGGAGAATTAGTGCAAGCTCAAGAAGGCGTTTTTTATGGTGGCTGGATTACTAAAGATATTGTCGGCCCGTTTAAAGGAGGGCCTGGAACTTGGGGATGGTAAACAAGTTGAGTCAATTACCCACCACCAAGCGGATTACCGCTAGGGTGGAGGTTTGTTTCTAGACTGCACCGCAATTGCGATCGCCCTTGTACCATCTTAGCTTTCAAAAATTGCAGCAAATCCCAGTCTATTCAGACTCGCACCAAGCACGTTCAGCAGTCCAGTGTCTGTCTGACGATTCATAAATTCTCAAGCCATCCAAACCCGCAGTTTTTATGATAGTCTGAATTTCATCCAGAGTAAAAGCCGCCTGTAGGGAATCTCTGAATAACTGCTTTTGATGCGCGTTGCAATCTCCCGCATACATCTCTACTAAATTATCCCTGATTGCTGGTGTTTCCGGCCGCAATAAATCCCGCAAAAATATTGCTCCTTTTGGTTTCAACACCCGCTGGACTTCCTGAAAAAATGGCAAGGGATCTGGCAAATGATGGATAATGCTATTGGAAATCACCATGTCAAAATAATTGTCAGGATAGGGCATTGCCTTGGCATCAATTAATTCAAGACTAATTTGCGATCGCACTCCAGCCTTTTCCACATTTTCACCCCCGACTTTCAGCATATTCGCCGACAAATCGATGCCAGTCAAATGCCACTGGGGACGTATTGCACAAAGAGCAATGGGAATTCTCGCCGTACCAGTCCCCGCATCCAAAACGTTTCCAAAAACCGGCCCCAAGGCGGCCGCACCCATCGCAAAAGCAGAATTAACCTCAGTAAAGTCCATCGAATCGTATTCGATGGCCTCTTCCCAGGAATCCATAACCTCCGGTTCCAAAACTCGCTGCATCCAATTCATTCTTTTATCTCTTCAATCCTGGCATTCAAACCATTAGCAGTGAGCATTTGTAATAACTCCTCAGCTTTTTCCTGTTCCCGAAAAGCACCTGCTTGCATGACGGCGCGCCCGTTAGAAAAAGTACGAAAAGCATCGGGAACCAGAGATTGCATCCTGGCTCTATCGCTCTGACTCTGAGCATCAACTACCACCCGATACCGAAAACCCAAAGCTAACGCTCGATCGAATGATGGCGCATTTTCCCCAGAATTAGCCACAGAATTAGGCAAAGAATTAGGCAAAGAATTACCTCCTAAAGCAGCGGGTACATAGCCACCCCTTCCCAGAGGAATGTTGCGACTCGGAACTGGTAATTTACCATCAGCAGGAACCGGAATCGCACTATCCAAGTTAGGTGGTAAAATTGGCGACGGCACAGCAATTTCTGCAACGGATCGAGAGTTGGGAGCTGGGACTGGAATGGCGATCGCCGAAGGAGAGGCACTTGGGGGAGCCAACAGAGGCGACAACCGAGTTTGACCCGATGCCGATCGATTTTGGGCAGGACTCGCTGACAGCGGGGACAGAGGCCTCTGGGGCGATCTTTGAGTTCTCGGAGTTAAGGGAGCTGTGGTATAAACAGGTAAAGAGCTATCTGGCCCACCGCTTCTGGGAGGTTGAGCAACGAACCCCAAATCATGGCCACCAATGGATAGAGGAGAGTTGAAAGTTCCCGCCACCTGAACTTGACCAGTCGTGCGGTTGCTCAACAATTGATTGCCGTAAGCTTGAATTAATTGACCTTTGGCAGCATTATTCACATCATGCTGGCCGTTGTTGCGAATCACATTCCCTCCCGGTTCCGTCATAGTTCCTAAATCGGGGAGAGCACGGGCGATCGCCACAATGCCATCACGCTGATTCCTCTCGATATAATTATTGCGGAGCACCGGTGTCGCCTCAGCTTGTACCACCACACCATCCTTGTTACGAGTAATCTGATTCCCGATTAACAAAGGAGAAGCTTTTTCCGCTACATTCACCCCAAATCCAGTGTTTTCAAAGACATTATCTCGAACTTCCGGCTGGGAAGTGCCATAAATCGTCATCCCATTAGCTCCATTTTTCGAGAACAGATTCCCGGTAATCATCGGGCGAGAATTACCCACCACTGAAATTCCGTCGTGAGTGCTCCCCAAAAAAGTATTATTAACCACCGTGGGAGAGCTCGATTCGATCCACAAAGCATAACCCCGATAGTTGGGATTCGTCACTGTCACCCCGCTGAGTCTGGCTCCCGATGCGCCTAAAATCGTGATATTTTGACCAGCCGAAGTGGGGCTCAGAAAGTCTCCTCCGCCTTTGATGACAATATTTTGACCGCGAGTGTTGGGGTTTCCTTGAACAATCACGTTAGGCTGGAGTATCAGCGGAAATTGTTCGCCGGTTTGGGCGCTGTAGGTACCGGGCGCTAGCAAAATTGCTGTGTTGGGCGGGGCGACGCTTAAGGCGTAGGTAAGGGTTTTGAATGGATCTCGATCGCTCCCATTACCTGTTGTGTCGCTTCCACCGGATGAGCTGACGTACAGGATGTTGATTTCTGGCTGCTGCGCCTGAGCTATTATCTGCACTATTGGGGTTTCGGTGGCGATCGCAGATTGTTGAGTTTTGAACAATGAGACACTAGCAAACAGCAGCAACAGGCAAGAACTTAAGGCTTTGCTTGGCGATCGCCTTCCTGTATACCTAAGATCTTGCAGCTTTTTCAGGAACAGGCAAGATGCCTGTTCCAAAAACAGCAATTTTTGGTGTGGGCTGGGTATCTTGCTCGTCCCGGAAAGGCTGATTGAGAAGGGTTCTAGATGTGAGTTGTACCCGCTCTGTTTTGAGTAAATGAGCATAAAAAAACACAACCTGTCTGTGAGCCGAGTTTCGCCCATGCGATCGAAGTTTAATGGCAGCGTGCTGCTGGGGTTTTTCTGGGTTAATCTGTGATTTTCTGCTAACCTCACGGCTCTCCTCCGAAGTGTGGTATGCAGTTTAACGATTCCACTATCCTCAAGTTTGATCTATTATGCTTTGTTTTCTTCAAATTCAATAAAACTTAAAAATTAGTGGGAAAATGTAGCAGCTTGACTGCTGGATTAACGATCGAGGTGGTTCTATATGACGCAAAAACCAAACAGAACTTTACCGGCACAGCCCGCTCTGTGCCGGATTTTAGATGCAAATTTAGATCGCGCCCGCGAAGGATTGAGAATTATTGAAGAATGGTGCCGATTTGGTCTCAATAGCGCCGATTTAGCTGGCGAGTGCAAGCAACTGCGTCAGGAATTGGCTTTTTGGCACACCGCAGAATTACGCAGCGCTAGGGATACGCCGGCAGATCCGGGTACGGAACTGACTCATCCGCAGGAAGAACAGCGCTCTGGACTTCAGCAGCTATTGGAGGCGAATTTCTGCCGGGTGGAAGAAGCGCTACGGGTACTTGAAGAGTATGGCAAAGTTTACGATCCGAATATGGGCAAGGCTTTTAAGCAGATGCGCTATCGGGTTTATACTCTCGAAAGCGATTTGCTGGCTTATGGGCGCTACCAGCAGTTATTGCGATCGCAGTTATATCTGGTAACTTCGGGGAGAGACAATTTGTTGGGCGTGGTGGAAGCTGCTTTGCAAGGTGGACTGACTTTGGTACAGTACCGCGACAAAACCTCAGACGATGCGGTGAAATTGGATAATGTGCGGAAGCTTTGCGAACTGTGTCACCGCTATGATGCTTTGTTAATTGTGAACGATCGCGTCGATTTGGCGATCGCAGCGGATGCCGACGGTGTACACTTAGGACAGCAAGATCTACCTGTAGCTGAAGCGCGCAAGTTGCTAGGGCCTGGACGGACGATCGGGCGATCGACCACAAACGCCCAGGAAATGCAGCGAGCCATTGAAGAAGGAGCCGACTATATTGGAGTTGGCCCAGTCTACTCCACTCCCACTAAACCCGATAAACAGGCTGCCGGTTTAGATTATGTGCGGTATGCTGCTGCTAAGTCACCAATTCCTTGGTTTGCGATCGGCGGAATAGACATCAACAACCTCGACGAAGTATTAAATGCCGGAGCTTCTAGAGTAGCAGTTGTGCGATCGATCATGGAAGCCGAACAACCAACTTTAGTCACACAGTTTTTCATCTCGCAGCTAATTCGGATGCAGAAGCTCAAAACTCACAAACTTATAACTAATAGGTCGTAAGATTAAATGAACCACGAGGCACGCGAACGCGAAACAAGAACCCCCCCACCCCCCCAAGGGGGAAAGAAGGAAATGCAGTTCTTCCTTCGTGTTCTTCGCGTCTTCGCGGTTCGTTCAAATAATTAAATTAATAAACAAATGACCAATCAAATTGCTCTCCAAGTCAACGGAGAAACCCGTAATTGTGCCACCAAAACACCATTGCCAGAATTATTAAAACAACTAAGTTTAAATCCACGATTAGTAGCTGTGGAGTACAACGGCGAAATTCTGCACAAACAATTTTGGGAAACCACAGAAATGCAAGAAGGCGACATCTTAGAAATTGTGACCATTGTCGGAGGAGGTTAGCCACCATTGGTGTCAACTTAAGCTGTCAGCCCGCCAAGTCCGTTAGTCATTCATCAAGTCCGCCAGGGGTTGAAACCCCTGTCTAATAGCGAAAGTCCTCTCAAAGAGGACTGAAGAGAAGAATCTCAACTCATTAGTCCTCTTTTAGAGGACTTTAGCTTTGAGACAGGGGTTTAAACCCCTGTCGGACTATCGGTTTGACGTTAAGTTGACACCAATGGTTAGCCACACATTACTACTTGTAAGGATTGAGTAGATTACCAGCCTCCTGCCGACACTCCTCAATATAACTTTTTAAAGTAGGTAGGGAGTTCTCAGATGTTGAATTAAGCCCAGAACCAAAAACATTCTTAATTGCTTTATCACATTCTCTAACAAGAACAATCAGATCCCGAATAGTCTCAAAACCATCGGCTTCAATATTTTTGAGAACAAGTTGCTCTAAGCACCATAATCGATGATTTAGAGATTGTTGAATGATAGGTAAGCTAACATTGGCTAAGGCTTTAATGAATCTTTTATCTCCACTAAAAATCTGAGCGGATTTATTATTTTGAATAAATTTGATAGCACAACTTGTGAGCATTGCCTCACCTGGATCAATATTCTCAATACTGGATAACTGGATAAAAATTTCTTGGTCAATCTCCGATTCCAGTATGTTCGGTAGAGTCTTAGTAAGGTAAAGAACTTGTTTATAATTAATCA
Source organism: Microcoleus sp. (assembly GCF_041354475.1). NCBI lineage: Bacteria > Bacillati > Cyanobacteriota > Cyanophyceae > Oscillatoriales > Microcoleaceae > Microcoleus > Microcoleus sp. The sequence continues at coordinate 21,117 of NZ_JBGJZU010000035.1, read as the reverse complement.
CAGGATCTTCTGTTTTTCGACTTCGACCTCCTTCAAATTTTTTCCAATCGTTTTCAAATTTATATTTTGCCGTCTCTAGGATATTAACTTGCCCATAACTAGCATAAAATAATTGAATGGTCTTATCGAATAGCTGAAATGTAGCAAGCTTTTTGATGATGTCATTATCAATACAATAGATACAAGTAGACAAAGCTATTCTCCTAAAATTCTGTCTAAGTAATCAGCATTGTCATCACTTAATTCATCCCAATTTAGATGCTGCTGTAAAAAATTGTTAATAATTTTTTGTCCTTCTTTATCATCATCAATCAAATTTAGACATCTTCTAGACAATCCAAAATATGTCTTGTTATGCCAACCATAATTTAAAGCCAATGCACATGGATCAATAGTTAAGTCATTTTTACTACGTTGAATAATTTTATTCTTTAGCTGTACTGCATTATAAAAATTTTGATTGCCGAGGAAATTATCAAAACTGTTGACTAGCAATTTAACTGCAAACTGATTACTATCTATTTCTTCTTGATCATCAGAGTCTTGCTTAATATCATCATCAATCAAAATACCTTCTTCAATATGACCAAGGGCTAGATGACCCAGTTCATGGGCAAGATGGAAGGCTAACAATGCCGGATTAGTATGACTACTACTTAAAACAATCACGGGATAATCACCTTGCCATTGGATCATGCCTGTAATTTTGCGTTGCTTCTTAGGGTAATTATTGAAATAAATAACAACAATACCATGTTGCCAGCAGTAATGAATCAAGCTGTATAAATTAACTTGAGGATGTTTGGCAACAATCTCTGAACGGACTTGATCCGGGTCAGATGGAATCGGTTTAAATTCTAGCTTTATAGCATTAGCAACAACTTCCGCCACCCGTGAAGCAAGTTGATGGGCGACATCAGGTAAGTCTGTTTGACTCTGTTGATGATACTTGAATTTTGTGTGAGGTAATGGTTGAAACTGAGGCTTTTGATTCTCGGCTAAAAGACTTTTGAGGTCTAGGCGCAGATGTTGGGCAATATGACCAGCCCCCTGTAGGACGGCGACGGGCTGATTGTCTAGTTCTTCATTCCACCAACTAGGCAAAACTTTGTCTCGAACGAACTGTTTAGGAAAACCTATCGCCAAGAGTTTCCTATAAAGAACAGACATTGATAATGTTTGTGTCATTGGCTTACCCTCCCTAGGAAAATTAGCGTAAAATTGTTATAAGCTAATTACCGAGAATATAAGAATATAACTATTAGATTTTTTATAGAGTGTCAATTTCTATTATACCATGTCTTCAAATGTAATCGGTATATTGAGATAGAAAATCAGGAGGCAGAGCCTCTAGAAATGCGTTCCTAGGCATAGCCTAGGAACGAGGAATCAGGAGGCAGAGCCTCTAGAAATGCGTTCCCAGGCAGAGCCTAGGAACGAGGAAACTATCCAAATTAAACTGCTACAGCTTCAGCCGCAGGCGCTGCTACAACCACAGGATAAATGCTAACTTTCTTGCGAGTTTTGCCCTTTCTTTCAAAAGTCACCACACCATCAATCATGGCAAACAGAGTATCATCTCTGCCAATACCAACATTATTACCAGGGTGAACTTTCGTGCCGCGTTGACGAATCAAAATGTTGCCAGCTTTGACAACTTGACCGCCGTACTTTTTGACACCAAGACGCTGAGAATTAGAGTCGCGTCCGTTACGTGTACTACCTGTACCTTTCTTATGGGCCATGATTTCCTCAACTTTAAATTACTGACTATTTTTTATTCTGAATCACTTTCGCCGGTTTGGGGAGTTTCCACAACAGCTTGAGTTAAGTCTCTCGCGGCCAAAACAACACCATTGACGCTGATGGAGTCAATCATAAAGCGAGTTGTTTCTTGACGGTGCCCTTTTTTCTTCCGAGTTTTCTTTTTCGGCTTCATCTTATAGACGAGGACTTTGCGGCCCCGGAAATGCCGCAGAACAGTTCCTTCTACTGTGGCATTTTCTACTAGAGGTTGGCCGATGTGAACATCGTCTTCGTGCTGGATCAGAAATACTTTGTCGATGGTGACTTTGGATTCAGCTTCGACGTGAAGCAGTTCGATGTCGTAGAAGCGGCCTGGTTCTACCCGAAATTGTTTGCCGCCGGTTTCAATAATTGCGTAAGTCATGGGATGGTGGTTGAGATTGCCGTACAGGTAGCTGATGAGTCATTGGTCATTGGTCTTTAGTCCTTAGTTACGAACTTTTGGCTGTGGACTTTTGACGGCTGACGGTTTTTCAGCTTTTGGAATGTCTTAACCTGATCCGAGCCGGATTTAGACAGACAGTCTACGATTATAGACGATTTGGGTATTTTTGTCAAGTGAGTCGGCGGTTGAAACCGCGTCTACAAAAACGAAGTCCGCCTCCGCGGACTAAGTATTTGCTAACTGGTTCCCAGGCTCTGCCTGGGAATCAACGTCTAGAGGCTCCGCCTCGTTTGCTGCTTGCTGCTTAACTGGTTCCCAGGCTCTGCCTGGGAATCAACGTCTAGAGGCTCCGCCTCGCTTGCTGCTTGCTGCTTGCTAACAGAAAATCTAACTGGTTCCCAGGCTCTGCCTGGGAATCAATGTCTAGAGGCTCCGCCTCGCTTGCTGCTTGCTAACAGAAAATTGGAGGCAGAGCCTCTGGATCTGCGTTCCCAGGCAGAGCCTGGGAACGAGTAGAACGAGTAGAACGAGTAGAACGAGTAGAACGAGTAGAACGAGTAGAACGAGTAGAACGAGTAGAACGAGTAGAACGAGTAGAACGAGTAGAACGAGTAGAACGAGTAGAACGAGTAGAACGAGTAG
>NZ_JBGJZU010000035.1:0-18184 GCF_041354475.1 Microcoleus sp. | reverse complement strand
AACCCAACCTACAACCTATGTTATTTATTTAGGGAATGTTGGGAAAGCCGAATGTAGGTTTTCTAAAATTCTCTCCGATCAAAGGTGGCGGGTAAAAATGGCAAATCGCATATGGCAACTCTTAACTACTGAACCTGGTTTCTGACCACCCTTGGGTAAGTCCTATTGATGATTTGTATCGATCGCCCTTAATTCTCTCCAAAAGTACGCGCGTGCGGAGCTATCCCCAAGGGAATCGTACTTAATTTCAAGCAGCAACAGAACAATTATTCGATCGCAATAATTCCCAAGCTTGGTGTTTTACTCTACCTTCCATTACCTCTGTTTGCAAAGTAATAAAAGCGTCAAAATCTTCCAAACCGTACTTTGTCATCTGCAACTGTTGCCGCAACTGTTCTTCCGCATCAACCGTGAGACAACCTGTCGCTAAAGCTTTTCGGACAATGGTAGTGATTAATGTCATAGTAAATGTTCCTTCCAATAATATGCACACTCTAAAACAGTCGATTTTTTTAACCAGACTAATCTCACTTTGAGTTTGTTTCACAATTATGGTTCAAAATAGCCAAGATCTACCTTGAGGCATATCAAATATACCGACTTTTTTTCACAGGCAATGTAGCCTTTATCACATTCAACTGCAATCCGTAGGCACAATTTAACTTATATCTAACAACCGCCTCCATTCCCTTACCGCAAAAGTTGGAACCAAGATTTGTAGATCTTTTTTACCTTGGACTGGCAAATTTAAGCCTAAAGGTCGATCGCTCTCCAATTGGGCCACCATTAATTTAAAATCGTACTCTCCCACGTTAACCGGCAAATCCGATTTTCTCCAAATATCGTTAGCCAGCGCCAGTTCCAGATTCCCCGCCACCACCTTCAGCGCCACTGGGTGATCCAATTGGGTGCCAGGAAATCCCACCAATCTCAGGTTAAGAGAGTCTCCTCGGCCCGATCGCACTCGCTTATACAAAACAACTTGCCATGCTTTGTCCTGATTATCCCGCAAGCTTTGTACGGATCTGAACATTACTCTGTCCCCGGTTTCTGGATATTTGTGAATCGAAGCCAAGGCTGGTGGGTTGTTGGTGATGGTTAGACAGAAGCACAATGTAATAATTGTTACAATTTTCCGCCAATCATGTTTTTCCATTTGGCAATACTTCCAATGAAGGTTTATGCTCAGAACTTTAGTCCCATTAGATGACGCATAGTCCTTATTTCCAATCACTTTCAGCTTGCGACAACACGTAGGCTGAAACATCGATAATTTGTTGTTCAGATAAGCGATCTTTGTAAGACGGCATGATATTCTTACCGTTGGTGACTAAATTGGCAATATTGGCGATCGAATCCATGCCATATCGTTTCAATGCTTTCTGTTTCAAATTTTTGCCACGTCTAATAATATTGCCACCATTGCTGTGACAACCCGCACAATTGACGGTAAAAACTTCGGCAGCAGTTGCAGAATTTGCAGTTGCATCTGCCAAAGCAATTTGGGGACTCATTGTAATTACTCCCAAGGCCAAGGTCAGAATTAATAGGAAACCAGCGAATATTTTTTTCAAGTTCATTAGCCAAATCCTCTATTTTTAGGTTTCAAACAATCTACTAACATAATATTATATCCAATGTGGCACTAAAAAATGATTATTAACAGTTAACTGTCAACTGTCAACCATCAACTGTCAACTGCCAACTGTCAACCATCAACTGTCAACCATCAACTGTCAACTGCCAACTGTCAACCATCAACTGTCAACCGTCAACAATCTCACCATTAATTTCGCCGAACTCGATTTGATTTCCCACCGCGAGAGTCAGCGTACCTTCTGGTTCTACCAGTTTCATGTCGCCTTGACTGTCTGTGACCCACCAAGCGCGATCGGATAAATTGGTCAATCCCAAGGACAGTGGCTGTACAGAACTAGAGTTCACAACTGCTACCACACCATTAGATGCAGTAGATTTTAAAGTAGATATGTCGGAACTAAACAATTGAGTCCCTACACTCAAAGGGATAACTTTGCTGCTTAATTTTAGGGAAAATTCGCTATTAACGAAAGATTTTTCCGCCGGATCTGCTGATATATATGTAGCTGGAATTTTGGCAGAATTGGCAACGGGCAAATCCGAGTTACCGACGGTAATTGTACAATTTCCTAATTTCTTTTGATCGCCCGATCGCAAATAAGTCACCGCCCCACTATCAAAATTTTCGCAGACAATTTGCCCAGCCTCCAATTGAAAGCGCATAGCCAAGGGCGAAATATTTGGAATACAGATAATAGACAAATTATCATCGCTACCAAAAGTCACCGGTTCAGCACCAATAGTCAGAGTGCGATTGACTCCGTTATCGTAACTAATTACCAGCCAAGCTTTGTTGAACAAAGTTTCAGCCACAACTAGCATAATTCCAATCCAAAAGCCGATCGCCCCACAGCCCGCTAAACGGCCCACAGTACCCGATAAAGAATAAGCGAACAAAATAAACAAACATCCGCCCAACACGCCCCCAACACCGCCTCCGCCCGCGCCGCGCAGCATTCCTAAGTTGGGAATCCGTTTGGAAAGTGCCAGCCCTAACAAACTGCCAGCTATTCCCCAACAAACTACTCGCAATAATTCATTGGGACCAATGCCGCTGTAAATAGCTTCTGCAATCGCCCCAGAAATCGCCCCTGCGATTAAACCAAACAATCCCCCGTTCTTGAAAGCTGCTTTAAATTGAGGCTTGCCTTTGATGTAGTAATAATAGCCAAACATAATCGCTGTAGCAATGCCACCGCCTACCAATCCAAACCAGCGGGCGGTGGAAAGTACACTCTCAAAAAAAGATACCGAACCCGACAGGCGATCGAAATTCATGAAAGGTTCGGTGATTAAATTACCCACGAAACCGCCGACGGCACCGCTGACACCAAACTGCAAAGCTTTTGTAATGGCTGATAGATTTCTTTTCAAAGCGCACCTGGTTGAAAATTACAGCAAAATTTGACTACAAGCTCGAAAGTCGGAATTTCCCGATCGCACCTGGGCGAGCCCTCACCTCCGGCTTTTTTATACCTAGGAATTTAAAGTGGGGAAGCCGAACCACCACGCCCCAGCTAAAACACCGAGTATTTATAAGTCGTAATGCTTGGTATCAGAAGATTATAGCGTTTTGAGCGACATAATTTGGGGATGCCAAAATCAGTGCTCTAGACCCCAAAATGAAAACGAATGTTACAAACTATTACAGTAACACTCAGAATGTGAACATAATGCCTCAAAATACTTGCCAGAGGTAGTTGCGTCACAGAATCAAATTCCTGACCAATTATCGGACAGTCACTCGATCGCCACCTAAATGATTGCAACCTCGATCGCAAAATTAGAGAAAGCAGCAGTTATGTGTGGTATCGTAAGCGACAGGCAAAGTGCAGCCAAAAACAGCGCACCGGCGTCAGAACAAGCGCCGTCAAACGCCCAAGGTAGCAACCAGCCAACAACTTCAAAAGTTGGAAGCAAGGTAAATTCCCGAAAGCGTCAAAGCTCCTGCCGCAAGCCAGAGGAACGGGATGCAAGCGCCCACCATCGCCATGCTGAGCGTGGAGCAGTTCGTAATTGCAAAATATCCAGCGGGTACACACAAGATGAGTATCGTCACCAAATCAATCGTCAACGCAGACGCTGAAGCTCGTTACCTGAGCCCAGGCGAATTAGACCGGATCAAAAGCTTCGTCACCTCTGGTGAACGCCGCGTCCGCATCGCCCAAATTTTGAGCGAATCCCGCGAACGTATCGTCAAGCAAGCAGGCGACCAACTTTTCCAAAAACGCCCTGATGTAGTTTCCCCTGGTGGTAACGCTTACGGCGAAGAAATGACCGCAACTTGCTTGCGCGACTTGGACTACTACCTGCGTTTGATCACCTACGGAATCGTAGCTGGCGACATTACTCCGATCGAAGAAATCGGTATTGTTGGCGTCCGCGAAATGTACAAATCCTTGGGAACCCCCATTGAAGCCGTCGCCGAAGGCGTTCGCGCCATGAAAAATGCAGCGAGCTCGCTGCTTTCTGGAGAAGATGCTTCCGAAGCTTCCTCTTACTTCGACTACGTTATCGGTGCGATGCAGTAAAGATTTTAGGTTTTAGATTGTGAGTTACCAGCCTGGAGCCACAAGCTTTTGCAGATAAATAACCACTGTATAAATCTGAAATCCCAAATCTCAAATCCGAGCTACAAAATTGGACTGAACTCAGCCACTTTCTAGGAAACAAGACCATCATGCAAGACGCAATTACCGCCGTTATCAATTCCTCTGACGTTCAAGGTAAGTACCTGGATATCAGCGCTCTAGACAAACTAAAAAACTACTTCGCTTCTGGTGAACTGCGCGTCCGTGCCGCTACAGCCATCAGCGCCAATGCAGCCACAATCGTCAAAGAAGCAGTTGCTAAGTCTCTGTTGTACTCGGACGTAACTCGTCCCGGTGGCAATATGTACACCACTCGCCGTTATGCAGCTTGCATTCGCGACTTGGACTACTACCTCCGCTACGCCACCTACGCCATGTTGGCTGGCGACCCTTCCATCCTGGATGAGCGCGTGCTCAACGGTTTGAAAGAAACCTATAACTCCTTGGGCGTGCCCATCGGTTCTACCGTACAAGCTATCCAAGCTATGAAAGAAGTCACCGCCGGTTTGGTCGGTTCTGACGCTGGTAAAGAAATGGGCGTCTATTTCGACTACATCTGCTCTGGCTTGAGCTAAGACGAAGGACGAAGGTAGAAGGTAGAAGGTAGAAGGAAGAAGGAAGAAGGAAGAAGGTAGAAGGAAGAAGGTAGAAGGAAGAAGGAAGAAGGAAATAAAAATATTTATTTCTTACCTTTAGGAACTTTAGACTTTTAAACTTTTAAACTTTTAAACTTTAGACTTTTAGACTTTAGACTTTTAGACTTTTAGCCTTTTCTTTTGGAAGAAGTCAGGGAAGTTACGAGTGATTGCTAGACCGTCAAAGGCTTGTCGAGAATACTGGACGAGTTTTAATGAGCTAGTTTTGATTCTTAACTCCCTGTCTTCAATGTTTTAAAAATCCATCTAAAAATCAGTAAACCTACTTCAGGAGGTAGTTTCCCATGAGAATGTTTAAAGTGACTGCTTGCGTCCCCAGCCAAACACGCATCCGCACTCAGCGCGAATTGCAAAATACCTATTTTACTAAACTTGTTCCTTACGATAACTGGTTTCGGGAACAACAAAGAATTATGAAAATGGGCGGCAAAATTATTAAAGTGCAACTGGCTACTGGGAAAGTTGGTGCTAATACTGGTCTACTTTAAGATCCAGCGCTGGATTAGTGTAGGGTTAAGAGGTTGCCGATTTTGCATAGGCGAAGCATGACCGCAGACAATTTATTAGTCATAACCAGGGATTTACAGCGGTCATGCTTCGCCCCTACGAATGTATTTGCAAAACACAGATGCAGCCAAGCTAGAGCAAAACGAGTTGGCAGGAAAATCCAACTAATTCTACCTATAGAACTTACACAAAAATAGCCTTCAACATTCCTGTTTCTCGATCGGCCTGAAATTCAAATCCTAACTTCCGACAAAGGCTCTGCATCTGGTAATTACTGGTCAGAATATAACCCACGATCGCCGAAAGTTGTTCGTCCTTGCCAACTTCTAGAAGTCGCCTTAAAATTTCAGTACCCAACCCTTGATGCTGATAGCCATCCCCCACAATCAAAGCAAATTCCGCTTCATTTGTCCCGTGCAACTTACTCAGCCTTCCTACTGCCAAAATCTCATGTTCTAAGGTTTGCGGAACTTGGCGATCGGCAACTAACAGCATTTCGCGATCGTAATCAATAAAACAAATTCGAGTCAATCTTTCGTGAGCAATCCGCTGCTTGAGCTTCACAGTATGAGCATAGCGCAAATAGACGCTATCCTCCGAAAGACTTTGATGAAACTTGACCATCAGTGGCTCGTCTTCCGGGCGAATTGGCCTAATCGTTAAACGATCGCCCTTGGGTGACTCCCATTCCTGCACGTATTTCGTCGGATAGGGACGAATTGCAGGTAGTGGCTTCTGGGCGAAATCGGCCGTTGTGTGGAGCAAAACCCGCGCATCTAGAGCAACCATACCGTCGGGAGAAACCAGCAGAGGATTGATATCAATTTCCCGAATCTGTGGCTGTTCCACTATTAACTGACTAAAACTCACCAGCAACTGTTCTAGTTTTGCCAAATCGATCGCCTGTCTGCCACGCACGCCTTGCAAGGCTTTATAAATGCGGGTTTGTTCCATCATTCGCCGCGCCAAGGTGGTATTTAAAGGAGGTAACGCTAGCGCCCTATCTTGAAAGATTTCCACCAATTGACCACCCATACCAAATAATATTACCGCGCCAAACTGCGGATCGAGACTGCTACCCAAAATTAGTTCGTAGCCCTCCATTTTCACCATGGGCTGTACAGTTACGCCCAAAAATGCTTCAGGATCGATCGCACGTACTTTTGATTCGATCGCCTCAAATGCTCGACTCACAGCCGCCACATCGGCGAGATTTAAGTGCACGCCACCCACATCAGTTTTGTGAGTAATCGTTTCTGAATGCAGTTTCAGAACTACAGGATAGCCAAAGCGATCGGCAATTTCCACAGATTCCCTACTGCTGGTAGCAATGGATGTAGCAATTGTGGGAATACCATAGGCGGCGAGTAATTGCTTTGATTCGTATTCTGTTAATAGAGTGCGATCGCTCTTACTTACCTTAGTTAAAATTTGTGCTGCCAAAATGCGATCGGGTGCATGAATCTCGGAATCCGCAGGTAAAGAAGGAGTCTCATAAATGCCCCGCAAATTATAGGTATACTGCCACATATAGTTAAACAATCTGACAGCAGTATCGGGATAGGGAAAGGTGGGAATATTTGCTTGATTGAGAATTTGCGTTCCCGCGGCAATTTCTGCACCGCCCATCCAACTAGATAAAATCGGCTTGCCTAATTTGCTATAAGCCTTGAGTTTTTCTGCGGTTAGAGTGGGATTAGTCATCGCTTGGGGAGTCAAGATGACTAAAAGTCCATCACTATTTGGATCGCTAGCAACTACTTCTAAGGTTTGGGCATAGCGATCGCTGCTAGCATCACCTAAAATATCGATCGGATTATGATGACTCCATTGAGCGGGTAAAAATTGATTTAATTGCTCCAAAGTCTCTGGTGCTAGTTCCGATAATGCACCGCCACCACTAATTAACGCATCAGTGGCGATCGCCCCTGGGCCCCCAGCATTAGTCACAATCGAGAGCCGATTACCCTTGGGGCGAGGTTGTTTTGCCAGAATTTCCGCCATATCAAACAAGTCAGAAATCGTATTAACCCGCAATACACCACAGCGACGGAAAGCGGCATTCAAAACAGCATCACTACCAGTCAAAGCTCCTGTATGGGAAGCAGCAGCTTTAGCCGCCGCCTCAGTTTGTCCGACTTTGAGTACAATAATCGGTTTATCCATCGCAACTTCGCGGGCTGCTGATAGAAAAGCGCGAGCATCGCCGATGGATTCCATATACAAAACGATGCTATGGGTATGGGGATCGTCACCCAGATATTCAATCAAATCTCCCCAACTGACATCCAGCATAGAGCCGATGGAAACAAAGGCGCTGAATCCCACATTTTCTCCCAAACTCCAGTCTAAAATTGAAGTACACAGCGCTCCGCTTTGGCTAATGAAGGCGACATTACCAGCACGGGCGATCGTACTTGCAAAAGTCGCATTCAGTCCGGCGATGGGATTCATTAAGCCGAGACAATTGGGCCCAATAATTCGCATTCCGCCCAGGCGCGCTTCTGCGATAATTTGTTGCTCTAAAGCGGCACCCCTCTCCCCAATTTCTTTGAAACCAGCAGAAACAATAATTGCGCCTTTGACTCCCACTGCTACACATTCTCGAATGACTTGGGGAACTGTCGCAGCAGGTGTAGCAATCACCGCCAAATCGACAACTTCTGGTACACTAGCAATGTCAGGATAGGATTTGATGCCCAATACGCTGGGACGTTGGGGATTGACGGGAAAAACCGTGCCCCCAAAGGGACTGCGAATCAAGTTCCAGAGTATAGTCCGCCCCACACTTCCTTCTCTTTCGCTGGCACCAATTACCGCCACAGAGCGGGGATGAAAGATACAATCGAGGGGATGGCGCTGTTCTTTCCAAATATCATGGGCCCGATCGCATAGGGATGTTGGATTGGTTGAAATTTTTTCCATTTCATTCTCCCGATCTTAGCGATCGATCGACGCTATTTTTTTAGCTTTAATTTTTCTATTCATCACCTAGATTAACCTAATCCTCTAAAATTTGCAACCTAATCTACAATGGCAAGAAATCTGCATTGTTTGAGCTTTGTTACTAATCATTATTGAAAGGACTATTGCAGGGTGCGTCAGTTAATAAGCGTTTTGTGCCTAATAAGTGTTCTAGCTGACGCACCCTACAAGCCTCGTTTGAAGATTTTTGATTTACTTGAACCATTGATAAGCCATGATTAAAACTCGCCCCAATCAATCCCAAAAAACTAGACAAATTCCCCTGAGATTAGTTCTAATTGTCCCCTTTGTGGTGCAAATTGTCGGCGCAGTGGGTCTGGTTGGTTATCTTTCTTACCGCAGTGGACAAAAAGCAGTAGAAGATATAGCAAAACCTTTGATGGCAGAAATTGGCGATCGCATTGACCAAAATCTAAACAATTATTTGCAAAAACCTAAAGAAGTTACCCGCAATAATGTTGCTGCGATCAAACTCGGTATTTTAAATTATAAAGATTTTTCAGAAGTAGAGCACTATTTATGGGAGCAATCGCAGATTTTTGATAAATTGAATGCCTTAGTAATCGCCACCGAAACAAAAGATATGCTCGTTATAAATAAGCTGGATGATGGTTCTCGTGTCGTCCGCATAAGAACCAAGTTAAATAACTACAAATGGAATAATTACTTAACTGACAGTCAAGGAAACCACACCAACTTAATTCAAGATTCAAAAAATAACGACCCTCCCCAGAAATCCCCTCCAGAAAATCGTCCTTGGTATGAAGTTGGAAAAAAAACACCCAGTGGGATTTGGCAGATAGTTGTTTCACGAATAAAGTTAGATGATCCCAGATTAGTAGCGGCTTATGTATTACCCTTCTTCGATCAAAATAATACCCTTCAAGGAGTTGCCAGTTGCTCCATTTCTCTATTCCAACTTGGGGATTTCCTCAAAGAATTAAAAATTGGCAAAACAGGTCAGGCTTTTATCTTAGAAAACAAGGGATTGTTAATCGGTACTTCCACAGGTGAAACTCCCTTTGTTCCAAGTTTAGTAAGCTCTCTCAAGTCCGATAAAGAGAAAGATGATCCCAACCAATACAGATTAAAGGCTGTGAATAGTCATGAAGAAATGACTCGAAAAACCACTAAAAAATTACTGGAATATTTCGGTGGACTTGAGCATATCAAAACCAAACAAGAACTTAGCTTTACAGACAATGGTAAACGTTACTTTGTTCAAGTTGTTCCATTCCAGGGGCAAAAAGATTTAGATTGGCTAACAGTTATTGTTATTCCTGAAACTGACTTCATGGCAGAAATTCAGGCAAATGCTCGTTGGACAATTTTATTGTGTGGTCTGACTCTGGTTGCCGCAACAGGGATTGGTATTCTCACCGCCCGTTGGATTACTATACCGATTTTACGATTAAGTCAGGCAAGTCAAGCTTTAGCATTAGGAGAATGGCAAAATTATGGAATAAAAAATGGCTCTATAGAAATTCAAAGTATTACAGAAGTAGCAAATCTGGCTGATTCTTTTAATAGTATGGCTGAACAGTTACAAACCTCTTTTGAAACCTTAGAACATCGGGTAGAAGAAAGAACAGCAGAGCTAGTCATTGCTAAAGAAAAAGCCGAAGTAGCTAACCAAGCTAAAAGTACCTTTATTGCCAATATGAGCCATGAATTGCGATCGCCTCTTAATGCTATTCTCGGTTTTTCTCAATTGATGATACGCTCTACAAACTTGCCATCGGAACAACATGAAAATGCGGGCATCATCTATCGCAGTGGCGATCACCTATTGACACTGATTAATAATGTTTTAGATTTATCGAAAATTGAAGCAGGTAAAACTACCCTCAATCCTCAAGACTTTGACTTACATCGCTTGCTAGATGATTTAGAAGATATGCTGCATCTAGGTGCAACTAATGCAGGCTTAAACTTGCTCTTTCAGCGTACTGAAAATGTCCCCCGCTATATCTGCACCGATCAAGTCAAATTGCGTCAGGTTATAATCAATTTACTCAGTAATGCCATCAAATTTACCTCAGAGGGTCAAATTACTCTCTATGTCTTTCAGGGAGAGCAAGAAACCACAGATGTTTTTAATCTCCATTTCCGTGTCCGTGATACTGGGGTGGGTATTGCTGCCGCAGAATTGCCCAAACTCTTTGATGCTTTTTCTCAAGCACAGGCAGGAAAAGAGATGCAAGAAGGAACGGGTTTAGGTTTAGCAATCAGCCAGAAATTCGTGCAACTAATGGGAGGGGATATTTCGGTAGAAAGCGAATTAGGAAAAGGCACTCTTTTCCAATTCTATATTCAGGCAAAACTGGGTCAAGAAACAGTCAGCAAGAGTTCAGAAGAACATCCAAGAGTGCTGGGACTTGCTCCCGGTCAACTTACCTACAAAATTCTTACCGTAGATGATAAACCCATTAATTGTCAATTATTAATTAAGTTACTCGCGCCGTTGGGATTTGAGGTCAAAGAAGCTAGTAATGGTAAAGAAGCGATCGCAATTTGGGATGAATGGGAACCTCACCTAATTTGGATGGATATGAGAATGCCTGTTATGGATGGTTATGAAGCTACAAAATATATTAAATCTACCACCAAAGGTAATGCTACGGCGGTGATTGCTTTAACGGCAAGTGTTTTAGAGGAAGAAAAAGCGATCGTGCTTTCCGCGGGGTGCGATGACTTCCTCCGCAAACCATTTGCCGAACATACAATTTTCGACGCACTGGCTAAACATCTTGGTGTAAAATATATCTTAGCGGAAACAACTTCACCAAACTTAAACGAGCAAGCAGAGAGCGTCTTGACTTCACAACACTTCACCTGTATGTCTCAAAAATGGATTACCCAACTATACGAAGCTGCTCTTGAAGCAAATACCAAGCTTGCCTTACCACTGCTAGCAGAAATTCCCCAGACAGAAACTTGTTTGATACAATCATTGACCAAACTGGTACGTCAATTTCAATTTGAACAAATTCTCGACCTAGCCGAACCCCTGATAAGCGATGAATCTTAATTCTGAAAGCGACAATAAAGGTAATATTCTGATTGTAGACGATCTCATCGAAAATTTACAATTACTAAGCGATGTGCTCTTCAAACTTGGCTACACTGTTCGCAGCGTCACCAGTGGAGTGATGGCACTGAAAACCATAAAAGTCAAGTGTCCAGATGTCATTCTGTTAGATATTAAAATGCCACAAATGGATGGTTATGAAGTATGTAAAGCCATCAAATCCGATGAGAATATACGCCACATTCCCGTTATTTTTATTAGTGCTTTAGATGATGTTTTTGACAAGGTAAAAGCCTTTGAGTCAGGGGGCATAGATTACATTACCAAACCCTTTCACATCGAAGAAGTCGTAGCGCGTCTGGAAAATCAGTTAATCATTCAACGTCAGCAACGGCTTCTGGAAAAAGAAATTAATATCCGCAGAGAAGCGGAAGAGGTACTGTATCAATCGAGGGCTTTACTTGCTAGCGTTTTAAATAGTTCCCTGGATGGTATTGCGGCACTGCAAGCTGTCCGCAACCCGGTAACTGGGGAGATTGATGATTTTCGTTGTTTAGTTGTCAACCCGGTGATTGCTAGAGTTTTCAAACGCACCCGCGAACAGATAATTGGTAAATTGGTACTCAAAAAAATCTTGCATCGTATCGCCCCAGAACTCTTTAATGGGTTCGTCAATATTGTAGAAAATGGAGAGAGTTTAGCCAAAGATTTTTACTATGAATCAGTGTCTTCTTGGTTTCATTTTGTAGCAGTAAAATTGGGTGATGGTTTTGCTATTACCATCCGCGATATTACTGCACGGAAACAAGCGGAATTTCAATTACAAGAACAAGCTGAAAGCTTAAAAATTACTCTCAGGGAACTCAAACGCACCCAAGCAAAACTCATCCATAGTGAAAAAATGTCTTCCATTGGGAATCTGGTTGCAGGTGTGGCACATGAAATTAACAATCCAGTTAATTTTATTCACGGCAATCTGAGTCCTGCTACGGAATATTTCCAAGATTTACTAAATTTGGTAAAACTATATCAACAACATTTACCCGATCCCCCACCAGAAATTCAAGCAGAAATCAAGGCTATTAACCTAGATTTTCTGCAAGAAGACTTGCTCAAACTACTTAATTCTATGCAGATAGGGACCGAACGTATTCAGGAAATAGTTTTGTCCCTGCGGAATTTCTCCCGTCACGATGAGGCTGAATTCAAACGAGTGGATATTCATCAAGGTATCGACAATACGCTGATGCTTCTCCAAAATCGCCTAAAAGCGACGCTAAAAAATCCCGAAATTACCGTAATTAAAAATTATGGTGAACTACCGTTGATTGAGTGTTATTCCGGTCAACTTAATCAGGTATTTATTAATATAATAAATAATGCTATAGATTCCGTGCACGCTCATTTCACAGGCGATATACCAAAAATAATAATTCAAACTCAAGTTCATAATAATCATGGAATATCAATCAAAATATCTGATAATGGCTGGGGAATTGCTAAAGAACTGCAATCCAAGTTGTTTGACCCTTTCTTTACCACAAAACAGGTAGGAGAAGGTACGGGACTGGGACTGTTTATCTGTCACCAGATTGTGGTTGATAAACACGGTGGGGATTTATATTGTCACTCGATCCTAGGAAAAGGAGCAGAATTTGTTATTGAAATTCCAATAAAAAAACATACAGTAAACATTAATTCTTCCATATAATCATTAATTAAATAACTTTAAAAGCCATGAATTTAAATCACAAACAACCAGAAAAAGGCAACATTATTCTAGTAGACGATCTCATCGAAAATTTACAATTACTAAGCGATGTGCTCTTCAAACTTGGCTACACTGTTCGCAGCGTCACCAGTGGAGTGATGGCACTGAAAACCATAAAAGTCAAGTGTCCAGATGTGATTATTTTAGATATTAAAATGCCACAAATGGATGGTTATGAAGTCTGTAAAGCCATCAAATCCGATGACAATCTACGCCACATTCCCGTTATTTTCATTAGTGCTTTAGATGATGTTTTTGACAAGGTAAAAGCCTTTGAGTCAGGGGGCATAGATTACATTACCAAACCCTTTCACATCGAAGAAGTCGTAGCGCGTCTGGAAAATCAGTTAATTATTCAACGTCAGCAACGGCTGCTGGAAAAAGAAATTAATATCCGCAGAGAAGCGGAAGAGGTACTATATCAATCGAGGGCTTTACTGGCTAGTGTTTTAAATAGTTCCCTGGATGGTATTGCAGCAATGCAAGCTGTCCGCAACCCCGTAACTGGGGAGATTGATGATTTTCGTTGTTTAGTTGTCAACCCCGTGATTGCTAGAGTTTTCAAACGCACTCGTGAAGAGATGATTGGCAAATTGGTACTGAAAAAGTTTTTGAGCAATGTTGATCCAGAACTATTCCAGCGTTTCGTTGAAATTGTGGAAACCGGGGAACCTTTAGAGCACGATTTTTACTATGAATGGGAAGAGTCTTCTTGGTTTCACTGGGTAGCCGTAAAATTAGGTGATGGTTTTGCTATTACCATCCGTGATATCACTACACGTAAACAAATGGAAATAGCTTTCCAAGAAACCAATCAAAAACTAGAAATATTGGCGAATTTAGATGCTTTGACTCAGGTGGCTAACCGGGGCTGTTTCAACAATCGCCTCCAAAGCGAATGGGAACGATTAGCACAAGAAAAGCAGCCACTGTCGCTGATTTTATTGGATATTGATACTTTCAAAAGCTACAACGACTACTATGGTCATTTGGCGGGTGATAATTGCTTAGTTAGCATAGGGAAAACATTACAAAAAGTAGTCCATCGTCCCGCGGATTTAGCAGCGCGTTACGGTGGCGAAGAATTTGCGTTACTCCTCCCCAATACGGATTTGGAGGGAGGGATTAAGATAGCACAAAACATTCAGCAAGCAATTCATAGTTTGGCGATTCCCCATGAGCAGTCTCATGTCAAGAATACCCTCACAGTTAGTTTGGGAATCGCCTCACTCATCCCTAGCTTAGAATTGGAGCCAGATACTTTGGTTGCTCATGCAGACAAAGCACTATATCAAGCAAAAAAACAGGGGCGCGATCGCTATTGTGTATATAGTATTTCTCAGTCCCCTGTGCCCCCCACCCCCCCCAGCCCCCCCCAAGGGGGGAATGGTAATGGGGCATAGGGTATTACTAATTACCAATTACCTATTACTAATTACCAATTACCTATTACTTATTACTAATTATCGCTCTTACCTCATCTTTCTGAGAAAGGCTATATATAGCTGTTGACAGGACTTGATAAGTGCGATCGGACCATCAAGCAGTTAACTTTTGTAAAAACATGACAGCATTTCCATGGGAAATGATGGGATAGATATATAATGGAGACAAAAGATGAAAGAGCGACATCTTTAAAAAGAGTCCAAAATAGGAGGTTAAAGCTATGTATGCAGAATGGTACGGCTTTACAGAAGGGAGTTGGACAACAGAAATCAATGTCAGGGATTTTATTCAAAAGAATTACACGCCCTATGAAGGGAATGCCGAGTTTCTAGTAGGACCAACGACAAGGACTCAGAAGCTGTGGCAAGAAGTCTTGGAACTAATGAAACTAGAAATTGAAAAGGGTGTATTGGATGTTGATACCAAAGTACCCTCTTCAATTATAGCCCATGACGCTGGATATATAAATCGCCAACTCGAACAAATTGTGGGTTTGCAGACAGATAAACCTCTGAAACGGGCCATCATGCCCTATGGCGGAATTCGTGTGGTGAAAGCTGGTTTGGAAGCCTATGGCTATCAGCTTGACCCCCAAACAGAAGAGGTTTTTACTAAATATCGCAAAACCCATAATGACGGCGTATTCGATGTTTATACTCGTGAAATGCGGATGGCGAGGCGATCGGGCATTATCACAGGTTTACCCGATGCTTACGGGCGCGGGCGGATTATTGGGGATTATCGGCGCGTGGCTTTGTATGGAGTCGATCGCCTGATTGATGACAAGAAAGCTCAGCAAGAATCCCTGGAACTCGACATGATGGACGAGGAAACAATTCGCCTGCGGGAAGAGTTATCAGAACAGATGCAGGCTTTGTTTGAACTCAAGGAAATGGGGGCGAAGTACGGCTTTGATATTGGTCGTCCGGCGGGTAACTCCCAAGAGGCTGTGCAGTGGCTATATTTTGGCTATCTAGGCGCTGTCAAAGAGCAGAATGGGGCGGCGATGTCCCTCGGTAGGGTATCCACGTTTTTAGACGTATATTTCGAGGGGGATTTACGCAGTGGAGCGATCGCGGAAGTTGACTTGCAAGAACTGATCGATCATTTTGTGATGAAGCTGCGGATGGTGCGCTTTTTGCGAACTCCTGACTACAATGCGCTGTTTTCCGGCGATCCCACTTGGGTAACAGAAGCGATCGGCGGCATGAGTGCAGACGGTAGAACTATGGTAACAAAAAGCAGTTACCGATTCTTGCACACACTCTCAAATCTCGGCCCAGCACCAGAACCAAACCTGACTGTATTATGGTCAGAACATTTACCAGAAAACTTCAAAGAATTCTGCGCTAAAGTTTCCAGCGACACCAGTTCAATTCAGTATGAAAATGATGATTTGATGCGCCCCACCTATGGCGATGATTATGCGATCGCCTGTTGCGTATCAGTGATGCGAATCGGTAAACAGATGCAGTTTTTTGGCGCAAGGGTGAACCTGGCAAAAACTTTGCTGTATGCTATAAATGGCGGTAAAGATGAAAAATCTGGCGACCAAATAGCACCTCTATTTGCACCAATCACTGCCGAATATTTGGATTACCAAGAGGTGAATGAACGGTTGCAGCAAATGATGGCGTGGCTAGCAAAAGCCTACATCAATACGCTGAACGTCATTCACTATATGCACGACAAATATTGCTACGAACGGCTGGAAATGGCACTGCACGATCGCGATGTTTACCGTACAATGGCTTGTGGCATAGCCGGCTTGTCGGTGGTGGCTGACTCCCTCTCCGCGATTAAATACGCCAAAGTTAAAGTAGTTCGGAACGAGCAAGGTTTGGCGGTGGATTATCTGATAGAAGGCGATTATCCGCAGTATGGCAACAATGACGATCGCGTTGATAGTATGGCGATCGACTTAGTGCAACGGTTCATGAACGAAATTCGCAAGCACAAAACCTATCGTGGCGCAGTAGCAACTCAATCAGTCCTGACGATTACTTCCAATGTAGTCTACGGCAAAAAAACAGGCAGCACTCCCGATGGACGCAAGGCGGGAGAACCCTTTGCACCCGGTGCCAATCCCATGCACGGACGAGATTGTTGCGGCGCGATCGCCTCGCTATCTTCTGTGGCAAAATTGCCCTATAGTGACTGTCAAGATGGTATCTCGAATACCTTCTCAATTCTGCCCGCCGCCTTGGGAAGACTCGAAAGCGATCGCATTAATAATCTAGTTGGTTTACTCGATGGCTATTTCCATGATGGGGGTCATCATATTAATGTCAATGCGATCGATCGGACCACCTTACTAGATGCAATGGAACATCCCGAAAACTATCCTCAATTGACGATTCGCGTATCTGGCTATGCGGTTAACTTCATCAAGCTGACTCGCGAACAACAATTAGATGTGATTAAACGGACTTTCCACGAACGTGTCTAGATAGCAAAGAAACCGGTGCATCTGTGTTTGGCAAATATATTCGTAGGGGCGAAGCATGACCGCTGCAAATCTCTGGTTATCACTAATAAATTGTCTGCGGTCATGCTTCGCCTATGCAAAATCGAGATGCTCCCAAAGAAACCGGGTTTTTCACATCATTTAAAGGCTCAAAGCCAGTATTTACGCAAAAAACCCGGTTTCTGAAGGCTCGCAATTACAAGGAACTAAAAACGAAATTCATGTCTGGAATTGGACGCATTCATTCAATCGAAACCTTTGGTACTGTTGACGGACCAGGAATTAGGTTTATTGTCTTCACTCAGGGCTGTCCTCTGCGCTGTCTCTATTGTCACAATCCTGATTGTCGCAACGCCCATGATGGTAAAGAAGTGACCGTTGATTATCTGATTAATGAAATCAAAAAATGTAAATCCTACCTTCGGAAAGGCGGCGTGACAGTCAGCGGTGGCGAACCATTGATGCAGCCAGAATTCACCAGAGAAATATTCGATCGCTGTCATCAACTAGGCTTGCATACTGCCCTTGATACATCTGGCTATTGTGGTTTAGAAATTGCCAAACCAGTGCTAGAAATGACCGATCTAGTTCTACTAGATATCAAATCCTACATTCCCGAACTATATTACCAAGTGACCAATGTTTCCATCGAACCAACTTTAACGATGGCAAAATATCTCAGCGAGATTGACAAACCCACTTGGATTCGATTTGTGTTGGTTCCACACCTCACCGATAATATTGAAAACGTGGAGAAGTTAGCAGATTTTATCGCGACTCTCAAAAATGTGGAAAGATTGGAAGTTCTACCTTTTCATAAAATGGGGGAATATAAATGGGAACAATTAGGGCTTGCTTATGAGCTGAAAGATACACCACCCGCTTCGGCTGAACAGGTTCAGCAAACGGTTGATATTTTTCGCGATCGCGGGATAGAGGCGATCGGGGCGATCGCACTTTAGTTAAAGTTGGCTAGATCCCCCCTAGGGCGTGTTTTCAAACCCGGAGATCCCCCCCAACCCCCCTTAAAAAGGGGGGAGAAAGAAGCTCAAAGTCCCCCTTCCCCCCTCCCCCCTTGGGGGGGGCAGGGGGGGGGGGGGGGGGTAGGGGGGGGGGGGGGATTTAGGGGGT
>NZ_JBGJZU010000034.1:0-60753 GCF_041354475.1 Microcoleus sp. | reverse complement strand
TTTTTCTCGTTGTTTGTGATATTAAGTATCAGCTACTGCTTTTACTCTCTATCTCTAATTTTTTGACGAGGTTAATAGTGCTTTAAGCTTTCAAACTATTCTTTTTTCTAGGTTCGGTTTTTACCTTTCGGTCGTGGTTCGGTGAACCGCTTCCCTTCCGGCGCTTTATTAATATACTTATTCCGCAAGATGTTGTCAAGCGTTTTGTGAAATTATTTTTGAGCTTTTTTTGAACCTATACACCGTATGCCTTTCGGCTCTTAAGAATCCCTCGGCTATCCTACAAGCTGAACCCTTTTTCGCCATTAGTCTCAAGATTGACCCGGAAAGTGGGTTTTTGGCAGGGGAGTGTGCTTTTGGTAGAGAGCATTTTTATGGGTAGAACATCATGGGACTAATCAGGTCAGCAGGTTAGCAGTACACATATATATGTAGTAAGCGTCAAGATATTGATGCCATGGACGGGCAGTGGTCTTGGCTGCTGTGGGTCGATCGCCCTTGGATGACGCAAAACCCTATACTTACGAGATCCGTCAGAAAGTTAGGTCCCGGATCAAAGTCGTTGGCGCGAGCAAAAGTGAAGTGGGGCAGATGTGGAACAGAGCCTGGTAACACCATAGATTTATAGATCGAGCAGTCCATGGATTAGAGAAGGGAGTGAAGGTCTGCCCAAATAGCTGACTTCCCAGGATGGTACTTTAGTAGCCGGCGGGTAATGCCGATCGAAAGACCGATCGCATAAAATGAAGTGAAACCAGCTAAGGCTCCTCAAAATCAAACCACAGTTGAGATGGCATTACCTTGGGAAGGACTTTCTCCACTCACACACCATCTCAGAGGCCTTGACCAAATTGACTTTACTCGAAAAAAAAAGACACCAGCCTACAGTAAGCGCGATCCAGCTTTCGCAACAGAGGTTTTTCGCTCCGTGGTAAACTCTGCTCCTAGAGAAGATTGTCGATCGAGAGTTAAACAAGTTTTCCGTTTCAATCCAGCCGAAACATCAAACAGCGTTGGCGGTAAGGGGATATCTCAAGGCGCGATCGTCACAAATCTCAAATCCCAAATTCAAAATCCCATGAGTTACTGCCTAAATCCTAACTGTTCCAAGCCAGAAAACCCCGACGCAGCCAAACTATGCAAAAATTGTCGCTCGAAACTGCTCCTGCGCGATCGCTATCGAGCACTCAAGGCGATAGGACAAGGCGGTTTTGGCAGAACATTGCTCGCCGTTGACGAAGACAAACCCTCAAAGCCTCGCTGCGTCATCAAACAATTTTTACCCCCGGAAACCCCACTAATCCCCTCAGCCAGCAATCGCAACAGCAAAAAAGCAGCCGAACTTTTTGAACAAGAAGCAATGCGATTAGACGAATTAGGCAAACATCCTCAGATTCCCGAATTATTAGCATATTCCATCCAAGACAACCGACAATATGTAGTCCAAGAATTTATCGACGGGCAAAACCTAGCGCAAATTGTAGAAACCGAAGGCATTTTCACAGAAAGTCAAATTCAAGACTTACTCAATAGCTTACTACCCGTACTTCACTTCATTCACTCACACAATGTTATTCACCGAGATATCAAACCAGCAAATATAATTCGTCGTGCCGACCAACAATTAGTTTTAGTAGACTTTGGGGCAGCCAAAATTGCCACAGGTACAGCATTACTCAAAACAGGAACCAGCATTGGTAGCCCCGAATACATCGCCCCAGAACAAGCTAGAGGCAAAGCATTTTTCACCAGCGACTTATACAGTTTAGGCGTAACTTGCCTTTATTTACTAACTCAAGTTTCCCCATTTGACCTGTTCGATCCGGGTGAAGATACGTGGATATGGCGACAGTATTTAGGCAACAACCCAGTTTCTGAAGAATTAGGTCAAATTTTAGACAAAATGATTGAAAATGCTACTAATCGCCGCTATCAAACGGCGGGTGCAGTATTAAAAATTTTGAATCCTAAAGCTACCCTAAATTTGACAATTCCCCAAACAATTACCAAGCCAAATAAACCTATATCCCAGAACAATCAGCGCCAAAAACAGACTAATAACTGGCAATGTATTCACACATTGACAGGTCATAAAAATTTAATTTCCTGTGTTGATTTCAGCCCGAACGGAGAAGTTATCGCTAGCGCCAGTGATGACAAAACCATCAAACTTTGGCGAGTAGAAACAGCAGCAGAAATTACTACCCTAAGCGGACATACTAACTCCATTCATACAGTAGTATTTAGCCCTAATGGAGAGATATTGGCTAGCAGCAGCCACGACAAAAATATCAAATTTTGGCGAATGAAAGATGGTCTAGATATTTGCACCCTTACTGGTCACACTAACTCAGTTTATGGCTTGGCTTTTAGTCCCGATGGTGAAACTATTGCTAGTAGTAGTTGGGACAAAACAATTAAAATTTGGCGAGTTAAAGATGGGCAAGAACTTCGCACACTAGCGGGTCACATAAACTTAGTTTATTTTGTGGCTTTCAGTCCCGATGGAGAAATTTTGGCTAGCAGTAGTTGGGACAGAACAATTAAGATTTGGCGAGTCAAAGATGGGAAACTACTTCGGACGCTTACCCGACATACAGACTGCGTGCGCTGTATCGCTTTTAGTCCCAACGGAGAGTTTCTTGCCAGTGGCAGTCACGACAATACTATCAAAATTTGGTGGGTGAAAGATTGGCAAGAGATTTTAAGTATTACAGGTCATTCTTGGTATGTGGATTCCATTGCTTTTAGTCCTGATGGCGAGAGTATTGCCAGCAGTAGTAATCAAATCATCAAGATTTGGCAAGTCAAAAATGGTGAAGAAGTTTGTAATATTGCCGGTCATACAAATTCCGTTTATTCAGTTAATTTTAGTCCCGAAGGAGAATTGATTGCTAGCGGTAGTAGTGATAAAACAATTAAGATTTGGCAGAACGTTAGGGTGTAATTTCAGAAGCAGGAAGAAAGTTCAAGGACTACGTTTATCCATCCACCTAGTCTGGTCCTTGGGTGGTTGTAGCCCAAGGATTACGATCGGGTAATATCAAGTCCTCTCTTCATCGGAATTATTCATCTCTCTTGTCTCTCTCTGCGTTCTCTGCGTCCTCTGCTGTTACATCATTCCGATGCAATCGGAAACCATATAAAACAAACTCTCTATTTGCCCAAATATCTCCGAATCAGGATTTTATCCGGAATAATAGCCAAAGCCAAAGATATATGGAGAGAAGTTCCCGATGCCCCGATGGAGGAATGCCACCTAAAGCCCACTTAGAATCTCACCTGACGGCAGAGGAACTCAAAATTCGCTACCGGCAGGCCGACAACACTACAGAGTCCCGTCGCTGGCACTTGCTATTATTGGTTTCCAGAAATTGGACTATCAAAGAAGCGGCTCAAGTTATAGGTATTAACTACGACTATGCCAAAGAAATTGTCCAGCGCTATAACCGGGAAGGACCTAACTCTGTGAGAAACCGCAGTGGAGACCGCCAACCACCTCCTGCTAAATCTTTGCTGAATCCAGAACAGCAAGAAGAACTGCGACAAGCGCTGCAAGGGTTAGCCCCCGATGGGGGAAATTGGACGGGGCCCAAAGTAGCTCGCTGGATTGCCGAAAAGACTGGTAACACTCATGTCTGGCCACAACGTGGCTGGGACTACCTGAATCGCTTGGGTGCCGATGGGCCGCGCCGACGGCGAAAGTAGATTGTATATAGTAGACATCTCGCAAAAAGCTGGTCTTGAGCAGGCTGTCGGGCCTGTAACAGCGGAATTCTGAGAGATTTCTAATATATGGTGTGGGGCGATTAATCGCCCTTTTTTTGATCTAGCATCGCCGTTGATTTTTACTAGGATTCCTCAGTCTGACATCGAGAATCTAGAATCGAAAATCTAAAATGGTTTGACTCCTGTAACCATAGCTGCTTATATTGAGTGTGGTGGTGTTCAGGAGTTGACCATGCTGGGGATAGGGCGTTTTTTTTCGGCGACCAACAAGACTGTCGCAGTAGTGGCTGGAATTGGACTGATTCAGATATTAACGATCGCCAGTTCATTTTCTCAATCATCAAATCAGCGTTCCCTGGACGAACTTTACAAAATCCGCGATCGCATTATCAGTCAATTAGAACAACCTCCGTCTCCCTCTCCCGAACCAACTCTACTTTCCCGGTTAGTTCCCTTCAATACGAATACTCCTGAAAAACTCATAGAGGAGTTGCAATCAGTCGAGGTTCAAATATTAGTAGAACAACGGGCTAACGATAACTTACAGCAAGCAGTTCGTTTAGCAAACGAAGCGGCAGAAGCTGGACGAGAGCCAAATCAGTCCCTCGAATATGCGCAGAAAATTCAATTTCTGTGGCAACAAGCCCTGAACAATTTGTACGAAGTTCCCCAAAATTCATTTTTAGCGAGTTTAACGGCTTCAAAAATTCAAGAATACCGAAACAATCTAACGGCAGCAGGCTTGGAAGTCAAACAAGCAAAATCGGATTTTTTGGCTTCGGTTGCCAGGGAAAGTGGCTTATCGAATCAAGCTTCCATCGGCATTTGCCACCTTTCTAGAGACTGCGTTCACCTGCGAGGCGATTTACCTCCGGTGAGTCCAGCTAGCTTAATTAAACTGCCGATTGCTGTGGCCCTGATGCAAAAAGTGGCACAAGAAAAAATCAGTCTTAACAAACAAGTATTTGTTGATTCTGGTAATTTTACTGAAGACTCATCGACGGAGATTTTGTCCGATCGCAATTACCCGCTACAGAAACTGTTAGAAGAAATGATCGATCGCAGTAGCAATATTGCCACCAATCAACTGATCGATTACTTGGGTTCCGATTACATCAATCAATTCTTAGCAAATCGTGGCTACCAAGTAACCCGTGTCAACTTCAAATTAATGGGAGCACAGATTATGCCTAGTAACCCTGGTAGTGGTGCGAACCGATTGACTGTTAACGAACTCACTGAAATGATGGTACAAATTTACAACGGCGAAACACCCGGTGCTAAACTGTTAGTGGAGACTCTCAACCGACAGTACGATCGCAATCTGGGATTTGCGGCTTTGCAAGGAACGAAAGCACAGTGGCTAGGTGAAAAAACTGGAGAAAATTCCCTGGTACTCGGCACAACTTTAGCAATGAGTATTGACGGTGAAGCCTATGTGATCACTGTAATTGACAACACCAGTGGCAGCGATACAGAAATGCGAAAGTCGATCGCCAAAATCGCCGATTATATTTCCAACCACCCCGATTTTTAGTGAACACGATTTAAACAGAGTCATCAAAATAGGGAGTAAATTGTAGCTATGCTCGTAGCACAACATTTGTGGGAATTAATTTTATTTCTGATGATTTTAGTCAGTCCCATTCCCTTAAGTTTTTTTGTGGCATTTCTCAATCATCAAGAAAGAAGCAACTATTCATTGTCCCATTTCTCCCTCATTTTTCTGACTGGCTGGAGCATAGTACAAGTCTCTACAGGGTTGATTTTAGGAAGTTTTGATGTCTTAAATATTTCGGTAGTTATTTTAGCAGAATTGGGAATATTTATATTAGGTTTAATCGTAAATTATCCCCTACTAAATCAAATAATTCAATTCCTAAACCCGCACCAATTATTCGTCAATCAAACTCGCAATCAATGGGAATGGCTCATTATTTTTTCAGTGGGCTTTGTGGGATTTTTGCTATTGGGAAATCTCGCCACAAAACCGATAACGAATTATGATTCATTGTGGTTTCATCTGCCTGCCATTGCCCGATGGTATCAAACAGGTTCATTGACGTTATTAGATGCCACTGGTAATTGGATTTTTGAACAAGAGCAAGCGAGAGTATATCCTTACAATTGGCATATTTTGTCTGTCTTGTGTTTGTTTCCCTTCAAATCTGATTTTTTAGTAGCGTTTCCTCTGCTAATTGCTTGGGTAATTCAGGGACTTTCAGTGTATCTTTTGAGTGTTAAATTTGGAGCAAGTAGAGTTCATGGCATGGCCGCGTCAGCTTTGATATTGACAGTGCCAATGATGCTGAACCAAGTTAACACTATTCACCCGGATTTACCGCTATCTGCCATATTTACAGTTGGTTTATATTTAGGTTTTTGTTATTATAAAAGCCGTTTCTTATCTGAACTATCCCTCTTTTTTGCAGCCACGGGAATGCTAGCGGGAATCAAAATAACTGGTCTAGTCTACGCAGTCTCACTTTTAACCGGATTAGGAATCTTAGAAATTCATAAATTTGTAGTTAATAAAACTCCTAGACCAAATCAATTTAAAATCATTTATTTTTTCAAGCCTATATTGCTAGGTGGTCTAGTTCTTTTCTTACTTTTAGGAGGTTTTTGGTATGGCAGAAATTTGTTGCACATCAATCATCCGATAGTTGATACTAAAGAGATTAAATTTCCTTTACAACCAGTTACCATACCATCCACAGTAAAGCCACCAACACCAGCACTCCCCAAGCAGCCAGATTCGCCACATTTCAAGATTTGGCAAAGCACTTTAGCCGCTCAATTCAATCCTAGCAATATCGATCACTGGAAAACTCTCGGCTTGCAAATTATGATTAGATTGCAAGTGCCATTTATGGCACTTGTTTTGCAGGTATTAGCAGCACCTCTGGCTTTGAAAACAGCTAAAAATAAACTAATTAATCAAAATACTATTATATTGAGTGTACTGCTTGCCAGTACAGGAATTATGTATCTTATTACACCTTACAGTTCTGGTACTGGGGGAGAGTCAATAGGTGAAATAAGTCCTCTACTGGGTTTTAACCTCAGATACGGATTTCCATTTTTAAGTGTACTGGCCATCGCAGCCGCAGCTACAGCAACTCTGTTGAAAACTCGCAATCACTTCGTGGTGAATGTTGTGGTGGTTAGCACTTTTTTGGGAATTACAAGCAATACAATTTTTGATTATATTAAAAATGCTTCTTTTACCGGAGATAGTATTGTGTGGGGAGGTTGGCTGATTGACAGTTTTAAGTCTAATCCATTAGAAGCTCTTGAGACTATAGGAAAAATCTTGGGTAGCAGTTGGAATGATATTTTCATCTACCCGATATTGTATCTGGTGTCAATCTCAGTAGTGGCTGGGATATTATTAAAAACAAATCCTCGCTTAGGCTGGCAAAATAATGTATTTCAATCTCTTTTCAGGCATAAATTAAATTACCTAGTGATAATTGGTATCTGTATAGGATTGATAGTAATTGGGAATTGGAGGGAACAGCGAGATGTTGCTCGCACAGCACTGTATCGTGGTATTGACGAATATATTAATGAGAATACTGTGCCCAATGAAAAAATTGGATTCTTTTTGAGTTCTCGTAGCTACCTTTTTTACGGAAAAAATTTGAATAGGCAAGTTTTGTATGTACCTTTTAGAACAGATAGACTTTCTGGATGGATTGACAACCTGCGGCAAAATCAGGTTAGTATAATTGGATTCGGGCCATTGACTGATACAGACGCAGCAACCAGAAAAGCTCTCTCTAAGCTGACTGGTGCCGAGGGCCCGCTGGAACCAGTTTTCGGTAGAGATTTTAATACCGAACCAGTGCTGTATCGTTTGAAAAATTGAAATATATCAGTGATAATGAACCTAGAGCCAATTTTATTTTCAATTATCGTTCCTACCTATGCTCGTCCTGAAAAATTGACGACCTGTCTCCAGTCTTTTGCTAAACTTGAATATCCGCGCGATCGCTTTCAAGTTATAGTCGTTAATGATAGTACCGAAATATCTCTAGTATCAACAGTTGCTCCGTTTCAAAACAACTTAAATCTCATACTTTTAACCCAGCGTAATTCAGGGCCAGCCATCGCCCGAAATACTGGTTCTTGTGCAGCCACAGGCAAATTTTTAGTATTTACAGACGATGATTGTAGTGTGGCACCTAACTGGCTGCAAACTCTAGAAAATAGATTTACCCAAACACCAAATTCTTTAATTGGAGGTCGAATTATTAATGCACTTCCTGATAACATATATTCTACTGCAAGCCAGGAATTGATCGATTACCTTTACAGTTATTATAATGCTATTCCCGATCGCGCCAAATATTTCACTTCCAACAATTTTGCCCTTCCGGCTGAATCCTTCCAAAAAATTGGTGGCTTTGGGACAAGTTTTTCCTTCGCTGGAGAAGACCGGGAATTTTGCCATCGGTGGCTTAACTCTGGGTATAACGCCATTTATGCTCCCGAAGTTATAGTCTATCATGCCCACAAACTGACACTGCACCAATTTTGGCAACAGCAATTCAATTACGGTAAAGGTGCTTTTTTGTTTCAGCAAGTTACTGCTCAAACTGCGACTAAAGGGAAACTGCAAAATCCGTCATTTTATTTGAATTTACTTGCTTATCCCTGGAGACATACAACAGGTATTCAAAAGCTATTAATTGCGGGATTATTTTTGCTGTCACAGGTGGCGATTGTTGCGGGATTGTTATGGGAAAAGAAGGATTATGAGGCTCGGAAACTAGGTGGTTGAAACTGCTAAGTAGAAGGAAGAAGTCACCCCCCCAAGCCCCCCCCAAGGGGGGATGGGGGAGGGGGAAAAATCGAGGTGAAGAATGCTCATACAGCAAGCTTTTTAGCCACCTGTATCTTACGTTTAATTAGGTGGATTTACTTACCACCTAAAAAATTTTCCGGCTGCACCGACTCAGAAATAAATATTATTAAATAAAGCCGTGTTCTGCTAAAAATTCCGGGGTAATGTCCGCCAAACTGTTAATGGCTGGGGTTTCTTCCCAGGCTTCGGGATGTAGTTGATAACTGCTACGGAGGAACTTGCCGACGTATTTGCCTAAAATATCTGCTTCTAAATTAACTAAACTTCCTGGCTGCAAATAGCGAAGGTTTGTCTCATCAAAACTGTGGGGAATCACGGCTACTTCAAACCAATTGCCGTCTGCATCGCAATCTGCGACAGTCAGGCTGATGCCGTTGACGGCGATGCTGCCTTTGGGAACAATGTAAGGTGCTATTTGACGTTGCCATCCTGAATTGATAGCTGTTGGGGCAGTAAACCGCATTTCCCAGGCGTTGGCGGTTTGGGTTGATGTGGCTAAAGTGCCGATCGCATCTACGTGCCCGGTAACAAAATGTCCGCCTAACTTACTGCCGGCGCGTAGGGAGGTTTCTAAGTTAACAATAGCATCGGGGAATGCTCCGAGATTAGTGCGTCTGAGGGTTTCGGGGGAAGCGATGGCGACAAAACCTTGGGGCAAAACGGACACTACTGTTAAACAGACACCATCGACGGCTACGCTATCGCCGATCGCCAAATCTTGTAAAATCTGGTGGGAGCTGCTGGAGGTGCAGGAAATTTGAAAGCGGTCATTTCCTAGGGATTTGAGTTGTCCTAGAGATTGAATTAGTCCTGTAAACATGGGTATCTTATGGTATTTCGATCGCGGATTCACGTCAAACCACAGCCAAAATTCGATCGGAGGTAGCCACGGGTGATGGTATTGCCTCTTTCGGTAGATTATTTTGAGTGCGATCGGTTGTAGATTCAGGCGAAGATCGAGTCATACTGGATTCAGGTCATCTTGATGTCCAAGTTTTCCACCGCCTTACAGTATTCTATGAGGCCGATCGAATGATTGAAATGAAAGTCGCTGGAATTGCCTTAGATGCAGCCACGCGCAGTCCTATAGTCTTATTGAGAGACGCTACAGAGCGACGGGCCTTGCCTATTTATATTGGTCAAGAGCAAGCCAAGGCGATTATCAGCGTTCTAGAAGGCCACAAGCCTCCTCGACCTTTAACTCACGATCTGATGGTCAATTTCTTAGAAGCCTGGAATCTCACATTGGAGCGAATCGTGATTCACTCCCTGCAAGATAACACCTTCTATGCGGTACTGATTGCCCGTCAGGGAGAAGTTAAAAAAGAAATCGATGCCCGACCTAGCGATGCGATCGCCCTCGCCCTGCGGACAAATAGCCCCATCTGGGTGATGGAAGAAGTGATTGCTGATGCTTCCATACCGGTCGATCGAGATGCTGATGAAGCCGAACGTAGAGCTTTCCGAGAATTTATTTCAAATCTTCGTCCAGAGGATTTGATTAAAGGCAGTGGCTTTAGTTCGGGAGAAACTTCGTAGTAGTTATGTATAGAAACGTTCTCGGCAGTTAGGAAATTTTTAATTTCTCAAACCATTGATTTTATTGAATTTTCCTTCTGCCTTCTACCTTCTTGCTTCTTGCTTCTGCTATATGCGCTATCGAAGGTTTGGCAAAACGAACTTGCCCCTGTCCGTATTTTCCTTGGGAACCATGCGCTATTTGGCTTCTGAGGAAACTGCCTGCCAGACTGTACAGCAGGCTGTGTCTCTGGGCATCAATCACATAGAAACAGCCTCTGGTTATGGTTGCAGCGAGGAATATCTCGGTGTCGCCCTGTCGGCTGGGTTGGCGGTGGATCGATCGCGCTTGCACGTCACCACGAAAATTTCGCCAACGCCCGATGCGGAGGCGATGGAACGCTCGATTGATGAGTCCCTAAAACGCCTGAATTTAGACTACCTAGACTGTCTGGCAATTCATGGTTTAAATACTTGGGAACATTTGGCTTGGGTACAATCAGACACAGGCTGTATGGCAACTGTAGACAAAGCTGTTGCCGATGGCAGAATTCGGCACGTCGGCTTTTCCACTCACGGACCCTTGGAGCTAATTCTGGCCGCTATCAATACAGATTTGTTTGAATTTGTCAATCTGCATTATTACTATTTTTTTCAGCGCAACGCCCCGGCCATTGAACTAGCCAGCCAAAAAGATCTAGGCATTTTTATTATTTCTCCCGCAGACAAAGGCGGGCAACTCTACACTGCGCCCGAAACCCTAACAGAAATGTGTAGGCCGTTCTCACCCCTAGAGTTGAATTATCGGTTTTTATTGAGTGATACTAGGATTGGGACGTTGAGTGTGGGGGCAGCCAACCCGATGGAATTAGAAGAACCACTCAGATGTTGCGATCGCGACTTTCCCTTGAGTGCGATCGAAATTACTGCATTTGATCGCTTAGAATCTGTAATCGCATCCAGTCTGGGAACGAACAAATGTAGCCAGTGCTATGCCTGTTTGCCCTGCCCAGAAAACATTAACATTCCTGAAGTATTGCGACTCCGCAATCTCGCGGTCGGCTGCGACATGACTGACTTTGGGAAATACCGCTACGCCATGTTTGAAAATGCTGGACATTGGTTTCCCGGAAACAAGGGCAACCGCTGTACCGATTGTGGCGACTGTGTGCCCCGCTGTCCCGAAAAGTTAGATATTCCGGGCCTGCTGGCAGATACTCACCAGCGACTGGGTGGCAAAGGGGGCCGGCGGTTGTGGGATTAAAAAAAAAACTGGTTTTTCAAGGTAATTAAGAGCAGAATTTAAACAGTAACATTCCGATCCTCTAGATTAATTGGCAGCCCGCATCTACTACCGATTTAGCATCTACTCCTATGGCTCAGACTCAGTTAAACAACGGTCAGTCAAATTGTCCGCAGCCAAATATCACAGCAAGTTCCGAAAAATTCACCCCAGTTGTCAGCCATGCTGGGACTGACAAGTTGTTTCTCACCCGCCAACAACTAATGGGACTCGTGGTTTTAGCAATCATCTTGCCACTGGGACTTGCAGGTGCAGCACTGTGGATGATATGGACAGCGGGACTTAGCCAACGGCAAAATCAAGCTAAATCAGAACTAGCTGTTAGTGAAATTAACTATAATCTCAAACTCGATCGCTGGGCTTTGAGTTTGCCAAACTTTTTTGATACTCAGTCGATCGCCCAAACAGCCATAGCTTACAATAGTGGCAAAAAATCACCATATTTGCAAAAATCTGTCAAGCAAATTCTCGAAAATCAAGTCAAAACAGGGGAAATAGACAGTGCAGTTTTAGTAGGAAAAGATGGCAAGATAATTGTTAGCACTAATTCCCAGCAGCAGGGAGAAAAATTTAATCCTCAAAAAATAGTCGATCGAGTATTAGCGAAAAAAGAACCAATTACCATCAGCGAAATTCTGGGTCAATCGGGAATACAAAAACAATTACCCACCGGGCAGTCGGCGGGATTTAGCGCCACCAATGTCTTGGTTACTTACACCGCAATTCCCGTAAACAATCCCCAAAATCAGACAGTTATTGCTACTTTAGTTTTAGGCAAAAATCTGAGCAAAAAGCCGATGGTTGCCCCTAGGGAAACTGTCAAGGCAATGGTCGATGGATTTTACGGTATTTATGCACCGGTTAAGGATGGCAAATATGTCTTGGTAAATGCACAAACCGTCAACAAAAATCAAGTTTTGCCAGACTTACAGTCGATGGAAAAAGTGCTACTAAAACCAGCACGGATGGCCCGTGGTACAGCAGTTGCCAAGGAAATCAAAATAGGCAATCAAACCTATACAGTAGCAGCAAAAACCCTAAATTCTTCAGGAAAAAACCCCCCAGTAATTTTAGTCAGGGGAATCGCCCAAACCGGGCTGGAAAATTATGGGCTGATTGTGGGATTGTGTGGGGCTTCCCTAGGGTTGCCAATGGCCTTGGCAATGGCGATCGCCCGCCAAGCCAATGGGAGATCGTGGCTGTGCGATGGGGGAACGAAAGAAACACCAGCCCCTGGATTAATTCCTTCTCAGCCCCAGGGCGGGGACAATCCGCAATTGTGGGACGAGTTAAAATTGGATAAATTTTCCAACTTATTTGCAAAACCGTCAATTTTAGAGCCTCAATTAACATTCGATTTTAATTACAAAAAATTATTGATTGATAATGGAGCTAGGGGATTGTTTCCAAAACCTTTAAGTTTCAAACAACTAGAATTACCAGCCGCTGAATCTAATTTCGACCAAAAAATATCCACAAAAGAAGAGACTAATTGCTGCTCGATCGATATCAATCACACCAGACAAAATTTGCAATACTTAAACCGCCTCAACTTGGAATTGCAGCGAGAAATAGTCGATCGCGAACACACTGAAAAAGCGCTACAAAATAGCCAAGGATTACTACAAGCAATCTTAGACAACTCCACAGCAGTGATCTACATTAAGGATGCAGAAGGAAAATATCTCCTAGTCAACCGCTATTTTGAAACCTTATTTCATATCAGCCAAGAGCAAATAGCAGGTAAAACTGATTGGGATATTTTTCCCAAAGAAAAAGCGGAAACTTTGCGAGCAAACGACCTGAAAGTTCTCCAGGAGGACTCACCGTTCAGCATCGAAGAGGTTGTCCCTCAAGACGACGGACAACACACCTACATTTCCCTCAAATTTCCTCTCTACAACCCCCAAGGAGTTGCTTATGCAGTTGGTACAATTTCTACAGATGTGAGCGATCGCAAACTTGCCGAACTCGCCCTAGAAAAAGCTAAAAAAGAGCTAGAAATACAAGTCGAAGAACGCACCGTATTCCTGAGACAATCCAACGAACTCTTGCAGCTAGAACTCTCAGCCAGAGTCCGTGGTTCCATCACTGTCAGACAAATGACAGCTCAAGTGGCCAGACACGCCAGAACCGTTGACGGCATTCTGGGCGCATCCCTAGACCTAATTTTTTTAGTTAACCAGTTAGGAAGGTACACTTACGTCAGTCGTACTGCGGCCCAAGCTGCTGGCTTGAATCCCAGAGAAATGATTGGTAAAAGTTGGCAAGAATTGGGTTGGTCTCCCAAAATTATGGAGCAAGTTCACCGACAGTGCGACGCCGTATTTGCTACCACCCTCCCCGCCAAAGGCGAAGTCATCGTCCCTACCGCAGCCTGGGGAATACGGGACTACGAGTATATTCTGAGCCCGGTTTGCGCTACCGACGGCAGCGTGGAAGCAGTGGTTGCTACCCTGCGGGATATCACCGAACGCAAAGATGCTGAGGAAGCGTGGCAGTTGGCCAAAGAAGCGGCTGAACTGGCAAACCGCGCCAAGAGTGCATTTTTGGCAAATATGAGCCACGAGTTACGGACTCCCCTGAACGCGATTATTGGCTACAGCGATATACTGGTCGAAGATGCCGAAGAGTTAGGGAACGAACAGACTATTTCGGATTTAGACAAAATTCGCAATGCTGGCAAACATTTGTTGCGATTGATTGACGATATTTTGGATATCTCAAAAATTGAGGCTGACAAGATGGAACTTTGTCTCGAAAGCTTCGATGTAGGTGGCTTAATTGAGGAAGTGGCGGTAACAGTCAAACCACTGATGGAGAAAAACGGTAATGTTTTGCACGTAAATATTGGTGAGGGCATCGGTGCTATGCACGCTGATTTGATGAAAGTGCAGCAGGTACTATTGAATTTATTGAGCAATGCTGCTAAGTTTTCGACAGCAGGTACGATTGAACTTGGTGTAGCCAGAATTACCAGTGAAGCATTAAAAAATAAATATCAACCGACGGTTACTCAAATTTTAATTTTGGATTCAGACTTTTTAATTTTCAGAGTTAAAGATACAGGCATTGGTATGACGAAAGAGCAGCAAGAACGACTGTTTCAACCTTTTACTCAAGCGGATAATTCCACTACCCGCAAGTACGGCGGTACGGGTTTGGGACTGACTATCAGCCAGCGTTTTTGTCAGATGATGGGTGGGGATATTGAAATTGAAAGTGAAATTGGTTCCGGTTCTATTTTTACAGTGTTTCTGCCTGCGGCTTTATTCAAGCGTCATGAATTATGAATTTTGAAGGAATAAGGAATAATAAACAATGTCGTTTCTGGTTGTATCGGAATAATTTAACCGCAGAGAACACAGAGGACACAGAGGGAGAGAATAGAGAGATGAATAATTCAGTTGCTACCGGATTTGATATCAGGAATAAGGATTTAGGCAAATGTATTATATCCAATTGAGCAAACATATTTATTTTTATATAGCTTGTTTGATTTCTATTTCGGTATTATTGTCGCAGCCACCTGCTGCATTGGGGAAACAGCCTGGTTGTCCTAGGGGTGAGATTGCTAATTTGCCATCGCCTCCCCTTTCCCAAACCCAAAAGAGTGTTCCGAGTTTGTGGTTGGCTCAAAAACAATTTGGGGGACAATTACTCGATCGCTGGTTTGTGGATTCTAATTCTCGCAATAGTTGGGTGATCCTGTTAGTCAATCGCCAGCTTTGGAGTGGATTGGATTATGTAGGGCGCTATCAATTTGTCAATCGGTTTGGGATGGCGGCCATGGAAGATGGATACAATGTTCGAGTGTGTAACCGTGAAGGTGTAGCTTTGGCTGCTTACTTCTGCGAGGGCGATCGACTAAACTGCCACATCAATTTAGACTCTGTATCAAATTTGGGTATTCAAAGAAAGCCAAAGCTATTTTAAACCGAGAAACTCGCTCTCATCTTGATGGGAAATTTTTAGTTTCTTTGAGTAGTGGGAGATGCTAAAGGTTGACTATTGTTTTTAGGCCGTTGTGGCTGATTTTTTGGTTCTGGTTTTGGTGGTGGTGGCGGCGGAAAAGTAGCAGCCCGTCTGGGTATTTGTAGAGCTGTTCGGAAGGCAGAAAATGGGAAGAAAGTTTGAAATTTGGACAGGCGATCTTCAAGAGATTCCGGTGTTAATTCCCACAAACTTTCGTAGTAAAAAAAAGCCACACCTAAGCCGTATTCTTGGACGGCTCTCACCTGAGATTGAATTTGGTGCATGGGAACTGGGCGATTTCTTAAACCAGTCATAATCCCAACTCCTGTGGGAATTTTTTTCTGGGTTTCTTGCATTTCTGGGCGATTGATTTTGTTAATAAACGAGGCTAAATCTGGGCGGTAAACTTGCACAATTAGCTCGTCGGCAATATCTAACCTTACCCAAGCTAGCCAATCTTGCAGGTGATGCTTGTAAGCAAATTCGTAGTAATTGGGAGAAATGGAGAAAATTGCCTTGGGTTTTACGGCTTTTACAGCTTGATTTAGTTGTGACATAAATGCCGTAATTTTATTAGCTCGCCACTGCACCCAAGCTGGATCTTGAAAATCGGTTGGAGGAGCTTTTTTGGTTTCTTTAGTATACAGTGCAACGGTGTAGGCATCGTAACCAAATTCCGATGGCAAACTCATGTGATCGTCAAATTGAATGCCATCAGCATTATATTTAGTAGTGACTTCTAGTACGAGTTCGCTAATGAATTGCTGCACTTCGGGATGAAAAGGGTTTAACCAAACTACTTCGCCACCCGCACCGTTTGATGTCTGGGTTCCGTCTTGTTTTTGTGTTAGCCAATCGGGATTATCTAAGGCTAATTCTGACGTGGGAGGAGTCATGAAACCAAACTCAAACCACGGAATTACTAGCAATCCTTGGCGATGAGATTGCTGGATTAAATCTGCTAGCATATCTTGTCCGTCTAAGCCTCTGTACACAAAGGGTTGAATATCTCTTTGCTGGGCGACAGGACTAGGATACATCACATAGCCAGAATTCCAAATTACGGGATAGATAGTGTTGAAATTTAACTGTTTGAGTTTGGTGACTGCTTCTGTTACTTTGCGCCGATCTCTGAGGATGTCTTTGTCGTTTGTTGTCATCCAAACTCCGCGAATTTCCTGACGTGGTTGCTGGGCGATCGCCGGAATCAAGTTGTTCGCCAGCAGTGCTATCATGAATGAGATGGCAAATAAAAGCGGGAGAATAGGTTTAATCGATCGCAGCCAACCGCGAGGAATGATGCCTAATGTCATAGTGTTAAATGGTGAGTTAGTTCTTAGACATCTCCAAAAATGATGGTGGGGTAAGCCCGAAAGCCAGCCATTGACAGGCTTTTCTGGAGACGGTTATCGAAACACACCCTGGCATAATTTGCTAATGAAATTTAGTCGTTCTACAGTCTACAACCATTTGTGCTGATTTGCTAATTGGTTGAGTGAAATCGCGACATCGCTTAGATGCGATCGCACTTTGGGCAACTATAATATACTTGTCCCAAAAAGGCTGTCAAGGGCTGGCTGGATGTCTAACCCTACTCCTCACAGAAATTATGGGAGATGTCTAATATTGATACATGAAATATCCATGCCACAACATTTAGTTTTAATTGGTGGCGGTCATAGTCATGCTATTGTATTGAAAATGTTCGGCATGAAACCGCTGTCGGGAGTGCATTTGACTCTGATTACCGACGTGCTGTACGCACCCTATTCGGGGATGCTACCGGGACACATTGCGGGTTTTTACAGTTATGAGGAATGTCACATCGATTTGCGTTCTCTCTGTGAATTTACTCAGTGCGAGATATTGGTCGATCGGGCGATCGCGATCGACTTTAACAAAAATCAAGTAATTTGTCAAAATAGCCCCCCCGTTAGTTTTGACTTGCTTTCGATCGACATCGGCAGCACTCCCGCGACTTTATCCGTACCTGGTGCTAACGAATATGCAATTCCAGCTAAACCAGTACCGGAGTTTTTAGCTAACTGGAATCAGTTAATTACATCCCCAGCAAATTATCTAAATCAACCCTTGAATATTGCCATTGTGGGTGGTGGTGCCGGCGGTGTAGAATTAGCATTAAATATGCAATCTCGTCTGGCTCGAAAAACCGATAATTATCAAATTAACTTGGTTCACAGCGGTGCGGAATTAATGCCACAACACAACCAAAGAGTACGTCATCGCCTCAAAAAAATTATCATTAATAGCGGTATCAAACTGCACTTAATGGAAAAAGTGGTGGGTATCAAAAACACCAAAATAATTGACACAAATAAAAGTTCAGAATGCCACATACCCAATTACGAAATTGCCTGTGAATCCGGATTAAGATTAGACGTAAATCGTATTTTTTGGGTGACACAAGCCTCCGCAGCTAATTGGATAAAAGCATCGGGTTTAGCCACGGACTCCAACGGGTTTATCCAAGTCAATGATTACTTGCAATCTGTGTCTCACCCTCATGTATTTGCCGCTGGGGATATCTGCACGATGATTAATTATCCGCGCCCCAAAGCAGGAGTATTTGCGGTGCGCCAGGGCCCGCCTTTATTTGAAAATTTGCAGCAATTTTTGTTAGCCCAACCGCTAAAACCCTTTGCACCACAAGCCCAATATTTAGGGCTAATTGGTACTGGGAATAAAAAGGCGATCGCCTCTCGCGGCTCTTGGATGTGGGAATCCCGGCTACTCTGGTACTGGAAAGATTGGATCGATCGCCAATTTATGCAAAAATTTCAGCATAAAAATTAGTATTTGGGCAAAAAGGCGATCGGAGTAATTCCGCTAACCTAAAAAAACAGCAGATCCAACTAGCCGCAGATTGGAAAATAGGAGGATTCTGATTTATGATAGTAGTAACCGCAGAAATGAGTAAAAGAGTAAATATGTTCAGAAAAATTGGTTTTTGGCTGATTTGGATAGCCTTTAGCACCTACGCTTTTGTATTTGCACCTCCCGACAGCCCCGAAACATTGACCTTAATTACCAATCTTTCCACCGGGAAAATAGCAGAAATCAACCCTTTAATTGTCGCGTTGTTCAATATCATGGGCGTGTGGCCAATCATCTATAGTTGCGTCTTATTTGCTGACGGTAGAGGACAAAAAATACCAGCCTGGTTATTTGCCATTTTATCCTTTGGTGTCGGTGCATTTGCCTTATTGCCTTATTTAGCCCTACGGCAACCAAATTCCGAATTTATGGGAAATAAAAATACTTTTTTAAAGGTATTAGACTCCCGGTTTACGGGAATTATATTAACATTAGGCGCTGCTGTTTTAGTTGCCTTTGGGTTGACAACAGGCGATTGGTCAGATTTTATTAGCCAATGGCAGACTAGCCGCTTTATTCATGTAATGAGTTTAGATTTTTGTATGCTTTCCCTGTTATTTCCGGCATTGCTGGGAGATGACATGGCGCGCCGAGGAATGCACAATAGTACAGTTTTTTGGGCGGTAACATTAGTTCCTTTGTTTGGCCCTCTAGTTTATTTGTGTACGCGCCAGTCTTTGCCGGAAAATACAGTGCAAACTGTTACAAATTAGACAGCATGGCTGACAATTATCAGTTTACTTTAGGACTCTATGTCATCATACTAGAAACAGGTTTTCTGGCCTGTTCCACAACATGAAAAAATTTCCCATCGTTGGCATCACTACATATAACCGCTGTCAAGCAGGCGAATATCGCTTAAATGGATCTTATATTGATGCCGTGCAAGCGGCTGGCGGCATCCCGATTTTACTGCCGCCCAATCAATTAAATCCAGCTAGTATTTTTGATATAGTAGATGGTTTGATTTTTTCCGGTGGCGGAGATATTAATCCAGAACTTTATGGCGGTACGATCGATCGCACAGTTTATGCGATCGATGCAGAACGTGATAACTTTGAACTAGCCTTAGCCAAACTAGCTTTCAAAGCTGACATACCTGTTTTGGGAGTTTGTCGGGGAATGCAAATGCTGAATGTAGCTAGCGGTGGTAGTTTGGTGACTCATGTACCCCATGCTTACGGAGAGGAAGTGAGTCATGGAGCGGGAATTCCCCCTCGTGCGATCGAGCATAGCATTGAAATTGAACCCAACAGTCGGCTAGCAAAAATTATGGGGACAACTTCCACAACCGTTGTTTCTTGGCATCATCAAGCTGTGCGGAAAGTAACATCCGATTGGCGAATTGTAGCCGAGGCTTCTGACACTTTGGTAGAAGCAATGGAGTATCAAAATCACCCGTGGATGATTGCAATTCAATGGCACCCGGAAATGTCCCCAAAATGTTTGATAAACTCTCGAATTTTTCGGGCTTTCGTAGAAGCAGCAGCTTCAAAATTCATGAATTATACCAATTCAAATTCAAATCAAATTCATACATTTTGATAGTCACTTATTCTTGATAGTCAGTGTCTATTTCAATATCAAGGGTATCTTCATCTATTCTGATATACAGAACATTCGGGCGACAGCAAACTTGACAATCTTCAATATATGATTGCTCCATTCCCCCACTAATATCAACAAAAGTTGTACTTGGTTCGCCGCAAAAAGCACAGTAATATTCAGCCGTTGTTTGCATTTTTTTCACACTCTTTCTTGGTAACTTCGTGGCGGTAACGAAACATATCTGTTAGTCGCATTTCCACCCACCAACCTAATAATAGATCGACCATCGGGCCACCGGGTATCGAAAAGGCGATCGCATCTGTCAATCTAGTTTTACCATTTTCTGTGGTAAACTCGTGTCGATGAGTCCAACTGGCCATCGGTCCCTCAGTTTGTTCATCAACAAATAACCTATACTGTTGGCACTCAGTATGAGTCGCCACCCACTTTACCGGAATCGGCCCCAATGAAAGACGAAATTCCGATACAGCACCCACACCAAGTCCACCTTCGCGGCGAATGATTGTCACCGGTTGCCAAGGCGGAGTTAATATTTGTAAAATATCCGGTCTTTCGTGAAAGTTCCAGACACTTTCAACCGTCGCATCAATTAGCGATGAATATCGAAAATTAGGCATTATTCAAATCTTACTAAACAGTTAATTGCGCTGGAATATCAGCATTTACATCATTATCCTCTGTGTCAGTACAAACAGCAACAGTTAGTTTCAATCCCAGAGCTTTTAGCCAAGTTCCCAAACTATAAATAGCATCACTTCCTTGTTCAGACAGCAATTCATCCAGTTTTTTTAAGTGCAATTCATATTGTTCGGGAGTCATTTTTGATTGACCCAGAGCTTCTGCTACATTGCTAAGTACCATTTTGAGAAGTTCTGCTTCGGGGTTTTCTTCTTCAAACAAAGCCTCTAGATACATAGCAGAGTCTATTGGGTTTTTGAGAGACTCTATTAAAAAAGGATGGTAAGGTAAACTTTTAGGCATTATCTTCACTCTTATAATCTGTCCAGTATTTGATAGCTTGCCCTATGTCTCGGTCTTGAGTGCTTTTATCCCCACCGATTAAAAGTAGGATAATAGTTGTGCCGACTTGTCCGAAATAGATTCGGTATCCAGGGCCATAATCTATTTTTAATTCATACAGTCCCTCTCCAACAAATCGATAATCTCCGAGATTGCCGAGTTGAACTCTGTCTAATCTCAACTTAATTCTAGCTTTTGCTTTGCCATCTCGGAGAAAATTAAACCATTCCTCGAAAGGCACTTTGTTATCTGGCGTAGTATAACGCTGAATTTCTATGGGTTGGACTTCTGGCATATCAGCATCATATCAAATCCGGTAGCATCTGAATGATTCAGATCTCTATTCTCTCCCTCTGTGTCCTCTGTGTTCTCTGCGGTTAAATCATTCCGATGCAGCCGGAAGCGATATCACAACTACGCTGATACCACAGCAACAAACTTATTTCAGCATTGGGGTGTGTTTCCCAAAATTCTTTTAGTCGTTTTCGGCTAATGACACGCATGAGACTATTATAATCTAATTTACTAAACGCGAATTAGTGAATTTTCATATCCTTTTGTATGAGTCATCGCCTCAGCTAAATGCTTCTTCAAAGTCGCTTCAGGCAGGGGTCCTTGCAAGTGACTCCAAGGCAAAACCCGATCCAATTCCCACTCCTGGAAAACATAAAAATCCATGTCAGGCAAATGTCCCCGCAATTCCTTAAAAGCCCGCCGATAACTGCCCAATGTATCGCCGTAATGCCGCACTAATTCTAACAGCTTAGACAAGCGTCGATCGCCCTTGGATAACAAACCCTGAATCACAGACCAGTTATAGCTTTCCGGTCTAAATTCTAATCCCAACTTCCGCAATTCTTTATCTAAAAACTTCAATCTTTTTTCTGCATCTTTATTGACTCCAAACCACTGAAAAGGAGTGTGAGATTTCGGGACAAAGGTACTGCAACCAAAAGTTAAGCGCAAACCGGGGGCAGCTTTTTTGATAGCCCGCAGCATGGCTACAGTCGCCTCTAAATCCTCCATTTCTTCCCCCGGTATTCCCGCCATGCCGTAGAGTTTAATGCCCTTTAAACCTCCAACTTTAGCATTGATAGCAGCTTGAATAATTTCCTCATTGGTGAGCTTTTTATTAACTATTTTGCGGAGGCGATCGCTGCCACTTTCCACCGCAATAGTCACAGATTTGCTGTCTCTTTTGGTCAAAATTTCAGCGAGTTTCACCGTCACCGTGTTGGTACGGACTGAAGCAAGACTAAGCCTTACACCATCATATTTAGGCTGATTTAAATAATCTAATAAAACTTCAAATTCCGGGTGCTGAGTCACGGAAGCACCCAACAAACCCAAGCGATTTGTGACAGCTAAACCGCGGTCTATTGCCGGAATTAAAGAACCCTCCAAACTCGCAGTTCTAAAAGGTAAAGTCAGATAACTTGCCAAACAGAAGCGGCACATTTCTGGACAACTGCGAACCACTTCCACCATGTAAATATTTTCCCAAGCAGCCTTGGATGTCACCACAGTAGAAGCAGATAAAGTATTGCCACGATAAGTCTGTTTTTCAACCACACTGGGAATTGCTGCATCCAGGGGATGAATTGATTGAATACCCTCCGCGACATCCAGATAAG
This sequence comes from Microcoleus sp., assembly GCF_041354475.1. Taxonomy (NCBI): domain Bacteria; kingdom Bacillati; phylum Cyanobacteriota; class Cyanophyceae; order Oscillatoriales; family Microcoleaceae; genus Microcoleus; species Microcoleus sp. The sequence continues at coordinate 38,237 of NZ_JBGJZU010000034.1, read as the reverse complement.
TCACTTCGTACAAACTGGGAACATACACTCCCGGAACTTGGGCTAAATGGCGCAATTTAGTTTTTCTGTCAGCGGTACGAACTTCTTTAAAAGCATTTATAAAATTATCAATCAGATTTTCGCCATCTCCGAGCAAAATCACATCAAAAAAATCAGCGAAAGGTTCGGGGTTGGCAGTAAAAACCGGACCACCACCAAAGACTATAGGATGACTATCTGTTCGTTTAGTTGCCCAAATTGGAACTTCTAGAGATTCCAATAAATTGAGAATATTCACATAATCGAGTTCCCAAGAAAAAGAAAATCCCAGTAATTCTGGAGTTCTCGGAAGTGGTTCGTGGATATCAGTAAATAAACGACCAACCTCAATATCTGGGCGCACTGCCAAAGTTGCCCACACTATTTGATAGCCCAGACTGGTAATACCAACCGTGTACTCGTTGGGAAAAGCAAAAATCGTCTGGATAGCGTCAACATCGGGGGTTGCTGGGGCAAATAGCAAGCGTTCTTCAACAAAGGGATTAGAAGTCATTAGTAATTATTGGAGGTGTCTAATTGATTCACTTATTCAAGTATTTTCGGAAATATAATCTTTTTCGTCCTTTTTTCGAGGAGGTGGACTGTGGAAAGTGGCAATTAACAAACAGATAATTCCAGCATTAATAAAAACATCAGCCAGATTAAAAATTGGGAACCGAATCAAGCGAAAATCGAGAAAATCCACCACATACCCCGACACAAATCGATCGATCCCATTTCCCAGTGCGCCGCCCAAAATCAAGCCATAGCCAGCTTGTTCCCAGCGATTAATTCGTGGTCCGAACCAAGCGAGTACCATCAATCCCACACTAACGCCCAAAGACAGCCAGCGCAACCAAATCGCCCCACCATTGCTAAACAAACTAAAAGCCGCACCAGTATTAACAACATAAGTGAAGTGAAACACGCCCGGTAACAGTGGCTGTGTTTGCGGAGGAACAGCCAATTCAAAATTTTGCACCACCCAAAATTTAGTCAGATGGTCTAAAACTAGACTGATAATAGCAGCAACCCAGAACCAGGGATTTTTTTTAAAACGCATGAATTAGAAAGTAGAACATAGGGCATCGGGCATGGGAGAATTTACTCAAATCTCGCGGGTGATTGCGAGGAGGATGCAGTGCAGGAAAGCAATCCCAACCGCAGCGAGATTATTTTCCCGTTTCGCAATGACAGTATAACCCAATTTTGCACAATTACCAATTCCCTATGCCCTAGGCTATAGGCTCAATTTTCTATTATTTTACCATTAATAAAACATCACTCGACGTAAAACAAATGACAGTAATGCGATCGCACAAACTACCGCCAACTGTCCAGGCAAAGGATAAACTGAATATTTCAGGATTTGCTCAAACAAACTTGTGGTTTTTGTCGGTAGCACCAACAAGTGACTTAAAACCAGATAAGTTAAGCCGATCGCATGAATTGTAAACAAGCCGCACAAACAACTAAAAGCAATAGATTCCAGACGCGAAGCCACCTTAAAAGCCATCCAGCCACACACCCAAGCACCGGGAATAAAACCCAGTAAATAACCAAAAGCAGGTTCTTTAATATAGCCAATGCCGCCGCCTTGAGAAAAAACTGGCCACAAAGTTAGTCCTAAAATTATATAGGCAATTTGTGATAAAGCAGCCGCATTTTTACCACCCATGCAGCCTACCAGCAAAACGGCTCCAATTTGATAGTTGACTCCTAAAGAATAAGCCTGAAATCCTCGATTGTCCCAAAACCCAATTGGAGTAGTAACAAAGGCAGGAAAAAACGCGCCTCCTATCGTTAGGAGTAAACCAATAAAAGCCCAAATTAGTTCTATGGGAACAGGCATTCGATTTTAGCAGTTGACAGTTGACAGTTGACAGTTGACAGTTGACAGTTGACAGTTACATATAGCATTTCTCAGATATATGTTAGAACCCCAACTTATTAAAGAAGTTGGGGTTCTGGCTATTATGAATTTAACTCAAAATTCAAAATTTAACCCTCAAAACTGCCTGGAATTGGTGCTTCGCCGCCTTGAAGTCCGAGGGATTCAAGCATGGCTCGGTCCTGCTCTGCGGGTTGACCCATAGTAGTCAGATAATGTCCGACTAACATAGCATTAATTCCAGCTTTTAAGCCGAGGTGTTGTAGTTCTCCCATGACGGCTTCTCTACCTCCAGCATAACGGATGATTTGCTCTGGAAGCATTAATCGAAAAATTGCGATCGCCTTTAATGCTTCGTAAGGATCTAGTGGAGGTAAATCACCCAAAGGTGTACCTTTTCTAGCAGATAGCAAATTCACCGGTACCGACTCAACCTCTAACTCGCGCAAAGACAAAGCTAAATCGATTCTATCTTGCCAACTTTCGCCCATGCCGATAATTCCACCGCTGCAAGCTTGAATGCCTGCTGCTTTTAAGTTCTTAATCGTAGCAGTGCGATCGCTCCATTTGTGAGTTGTCACAATATTCGGAAAAAACTGCTCAGACGCCTCTAAATTGTGATTGTAGCGAGTTACTCCCGCCGCTCGCAATTCTTGAGCTTGTTCGACAGTCACTTCTCCCAAAGCGCAGCAAGGCTTAACATTAGTTTCCTGAATAATGCGGCGCACTGTCTCAAGAATTTGCTCAAATTCCGAGGATTTCGGGCTGTTATGTTTAATCCCTTTCCCTTGAGAAACCAGACAAAATCTTTTCGCCCCGGCTTCCTCGGCCACCTTGGCTTGGGCTAAAATCTCATCGGAGGTTTTTAAGCCATAAATCGGGACATTTTCTCCCGGATGGTGAGCCGACTGAGAGCAAAAACCGCAATTTTCCGAACAGTTACCAGATTTGACATTAATGATGCTGCACAAGTCTACCGTATTGCCACAGCAAGCTTGACGCACGCGATCGGCTGCTTCGCACAGCAGTAAAATATTTTCTTGACCCTCTATTGCTGTCAAAGCCAGGGCTTCGTCTCTACCTATCCGATATCCTTTAACTATTTGCTCTACGAGGCTATCTAACCGTTGTTGCAGCGGTAATTTTTCCGACATCAAGTCGATCGAACTCTGAGAAAATGTTGGCAGTGGCGCTTGCACCATTTCTTGCACCTTATGAAAACAACCACCATTGTAGGGTTTTCTGGTTCTCTCTCCGGGATATTTTACAATTCACTGTCAGGAACTCAGGGCTAAAGCCACTGAGCTTGTAAGAGAAATCTCTCGCAAGCTGTTCTGACCAGCCTAAGTCTTAACTGACTACGTTATTTGGGTCACGATACCGGAGAATGCGACGCTAGTTTTCCGCTCTATCGCTAGTGGTTAAACAGTTTTAAAGTCACTGAGACAGTGCTGCTAGCCTCACAAGCCCTTATAACATTGGCGAAGCGAACATTACTCTCGCAAGGGAGATCGAGGCAACCATACCTCACCGGAGGGGCAACCATACCCCTCCAACCCCGCAAGGGGATTCAAGGCGGTTGAAACCGCCGGGTCGTTTCCCTCTCAGGTCTAAAGACACTGAGTTTCCCACTTACCGAGTGTTTTTTATGAATTTTGGGGTCGGCGATCGACAATCTAGCGATGGCTACGGTCCCCACCCTTTCAAATATCTTATTGCTCCAAAACTGTCAAGCTTGTTTTGAACTAAAAATTTAATTTAGTGTAAAATGTAAAGAATCTTAACCAAAGCTTTACTTTCGAGCGTTATGCTAGGGCCCGACACCCTGTATAGCGTCTAAAACTTTACACCCATGATTTTCCGTATCAACATGATTAATTCCAACCGGCTGACGACGGCAATCTCAGCAATGGCGATCGCCCTCAGCTTAGCAGCCTGTGGTGGCGGCAGCACAACCACAAGCAGCAGCCCCAGCCCCAGTGACAGCGCCGCGAGTCCCGGCGCTTCCCCCGTTGCAGCCACCGGCACTGCTACTCCCAGCAAACTCGCCCTAGCCTCAGACGTCGCCCTCACCGCAGCCGGCGCATCATTCCCCGCTCCCCTGTACCAGCGTTGGTTTCAAGACTTCAACAAAATCAACCCCAAAGTACAAATTAACTATCAATCCGTAGGTAGCGGAGCCGGAGTCGAACAATTTACCAAAGGCACCGTAGACTTTGGTGCCAGCGACACCGCCATGAAAGACGACGAAATCGCCAAAGTTCCAGCAGACAAAGGCGTGATTTTGTTGCCCATGACAGCCGGCAGCATCGTCATCGGCTACAACTTACCAGACGTACCCGAACTCAAACTGCCACGGGATGTTTACGCAGAAATCTTCGCCGGTAAAATTACCAAGTGGAACGACCCCAAAATAGCAGCAGCGAATCCTGGTGCTAAATTACCAGACCAAGCCATTACCGTCGTGCACCGTTCCGATGGTAGCGGTACCACCGCCGTCTTCACCAAACACCTGAGTGCCATCAGCCCCGACTGGAAAAGCACAGTAGGCGACGGCAAAACAGTAGAGTGGCCCAAAACAGGTACCTTTGTCGGTGCAAAAGGCAACGAAGGTGTCACAGCCCAAGTCCTGCAAACCGTCGGCGGCATTGGCTATGTAGAATACGGCTACGCCAAAAACAACAATCTCAAATTTGCATCTTTGCAAAACAAAGCAGGTACATTTGTCGTACCTAACGACGAATCAGCTTCAGAAGCTCTAGCAACAGTTCCACTGCCAGAAAATCTGCGAGCATTTATCGAAGACCCAGAAGGTGCTAAATCCTATCCAATTGTCACCTATACTTGGATGCTAGTCCCCAAAACAGTTGCGGATGCCAACAAAGCCAAAGCGATCGAGGCTATGGTGGAATACGGCTTGAATGAAGGTCAAAAAGTTAGTTCCGAATTGGGCTACGTTCCTCTGCCCCAAAGCGTTAAAGAAAAAGTGGCCGCGGCTGCTGACGGCATCAGCGCCGACTACAAGATTGAGGTTGCCAAATAGTAATTGAAGGAAGAAGGAAGAAGGAAGAAGGAAGAAGGAAGAGGGATATTTCTGTAGGGGCGGGTTTCACCAACAATATGAGCCTAACATCGATAATCTCATAAACCCGCCCCCACCCAACGGTAAATCGCCATCTACCTCTTTCCAAATACAAGGAGCGATTTTCATCAGAAATATTTGTGGAAAAGTCAGGGCGATTAATCCACCCACTCCTGTGGAATGTTATTTATGTTTTTTCTTTCTGCTTCCTTCCCGCTAACTTTTTCCTAAAATTGTTTTTTTCAAAACTATTACTTGGTTGTTTTGTCTATGATTTCACATAATCAGAGCGCAGAATCTGAGAGCCGTTCCCGCTCTCCAGTAGAAAAATCCTTAGACCAAGCCTTTATCTGGCTAACTAGGATTTTGGGCATAGGAATTGGGGTAATTTTGCTGGTGATAGCACTCACAGTTGCTTTCAGAGCATTACCTGCGATTCAACAGTACGGTTTGGGATTTTTATTTAGCAGTAGCTGGAACCCAGTTAAAGAAGAGTACGGTGCCCTGCCGATGATTTACGGGACGATCGTCAGTTCGGCGATCGCGCTCCTAATTGCAGTACCATTAGGAGTAGGCACTGCGATCTTCCTGAGCGAAGATTTTCTACCCCTACCAATCCGCACAGCCTTGGTTTTTTTGGTAGAACTTTTAGCCGCCATTCCTAGCGTAGTTTACGGTTTGTGGGGAATTGCTGTATTGATTCCCATTATTACCAACCTCGGCAAGTTTCTCAACGGCACTTTCGGATGGCTACCAATTTTTAGCACCCCCCCAGTGGGACCCGGAATGTTACCCGCCGGAGTAATTTTGGGAATCATGACTTTGCCGATTATTACTGCTATCTCCCGTGACTCTTTAGCAAGTCTGCCTCCCGAATTGCGGCAAGCATCTTTAGGTTTAGGAGCAACTCGTTGGACAACCATTTTTAGGGTGCTGGTACCCGCTGCTTTCTCCGGTATTGTCGGCGGAATTATGCTCGGTTTAGGACGCGCGATGGGAGAAACAATGGCTGCAACTCTGTTAATTGGCAACTCCAATCAGTTAAGTCTTTCGGTGCTAGCTCCTGCCAATACTATTGCTTCTTTGATGGCAAATCAGTTTGCAGAAGCTTCCGGGTTGCAAGTAGCAGCTCTGATGTACACGGGGCTAATTTTGTTTATTATGACCCTGATTGTTAATATTTTGGCAGAGTGGATTGTTTCTCAAGTTAGAGCCAAGTACAACTAAAAATTGGTGGCAAATCCCCCTACAGTTTTAATTTATGTCAAACAGAACCTCTGAAGGTCTTGATTCTTTTGCCTCGAAGACAGGTAATTTAAAAAAAGTTAAAAACAGTCCCCTATCGCTGTTCAATATGGCGATGACAGTATTAGCGGGAGCCTGTTTAACAATTACTCTGTTGCCTTTGTTTGCAGTGCTTTCCTACGTCACCGTACAAGGTTTCAATCGCCTGAATTTAGACTTATTCACTAAGCTACCACCACCGCCTGGACTATCGGGAGGCGGTATTGCTAATGCAATTATCGGTACATTGATGACCGTGGGAATTGCTTCTCTGATTGCTGTACCTTTTGGTGTATTGGCCGCCGTTTATTTGTCTGAATTTAGCAAAGGCTCCATAGCTCGCTGGGTGCGTTTTGCTACTAATGTTCTCAGCGGTGTTCCTTCGATTATTGCGGGGGTATTTGCCTACGGTTTGTTTGTGGTAAATATGGGAGGTTTTTCGGCAATTGCAGGCGGTGCTGCGCTGGCAGTGCTGATGTTGCCGACGATTGTGCGAACTACTGACGAAGCTTTACAAATCGTCCCTCAAGATATTAGATGGGCTTCGGTTGGTGTGGGTGCATCTAATTATCAAACAGTGTTGCAGGTGGTTTTGCCTGCTGCTATTCCGGCTATTTTAACTGGTGTGACGCTGGCAATTGCCCGCGCTGCTGGAGAAACTGCTCCTTTGATTTTCACTGCGTTAAATTCGCCTTTTTGGCCAGCAGGATTTGATAAGCCAACTCCTTCCCTTTCGGTTTTGGTGTACAACTTTGCAACAGTTCCGTTTAAGGCACAGAAAGAATTAGCTTGGGCGGCTTCTTTAATTTTGGTGTTCATGGTTTTACTGACGAGTATTCTTTCTCGTTGGGCAACTCGCCAAAAAGTTTATTAGTCAGTTGGCAGTTGGCAGTTGGCAGTTGGCAGTTGGCAATTATCTCCCACTTTCCCGCTGTAATCTTCGGCTTAGGTTGTAAAATTTGATTGGAGTATTAATTGTATGATGGAATTGTTGGAAGAGAAAACGGAAACGGTTTTGCAGGTAGACAATATCAATATTTTTTACGGCGCTTTTCAAGCTGTAAAAAATGTTTCGATGGAGATTCCTAAAAATCGGATTACTGCTTTTATCGGACCGTCTGGGTGCGGAAAAAGTACAATTTTGCGATGTTTTAATCGTCTTAATGATTTGGTTAATGGTTTTCGCTTAAACGGTCAAATTTATTATCACGGTCAAAATCTATACGATCCTGATATTGATGCTGTGGAGGTGCGTCGCCGGATTGGGATGGTGTTTCAAAAGCCGAATCCTTTCCCGAAGTCGATTTATGACAATATTGCTTACGGTGCGAGGGTGAATAACTATAAGGGCGATATGGATGAGTTGGTGGAAAAGTCGCTGCGCCAAGCTTATCTTTGGGATGAGGTAAAAGATAAACTGAAGCAGAGTGGTTTTTCGCTTTCGGGTGGCCAGCAGCAGCGTTTGTGTATTGCTAGGGCGATCGCCATTAATCCTGATGTAGTATTAATGGATGAACCTTGCGCTTCTCTCGATCCGATTTCTACGATCAAAATTGAGGAGTTGATGCGGGAACTCAAAGAGCAGTATACCATTGTGATTGTGACTCACAATATGCAGCAGGCTTCTCGTGTTTCTGACTTGACTGCTTTTTTCAATGCTAAACTTTCTGATGATGGCAAACGCTTTGGCTATCTGGTGGAGTGCGACAGGACTGAGGTGATTTTCCAAAATCCCAAGGAAGTTTCTACGATGGAATATGTCAGCGGTCGTTTTGGCTGATTTACTGTGACTTTGAAGGGCTGTTAAAACCAATTAGTTAGATTGGGAAATTTTCACCGCAGATATCAGCAGATAAACACAGATGCACCCAATGAGATTTGATCTGTGTTTATCATTTTACCAAAAATGCAAACAAACCAACAACTTTTTCTACCAACAATGGGCTGTGGCACTTGGGCCTGGGGCAACAGATTGCTCTGGGATTATGATGAAAGTATGGATTCCCAATTGCAAGCCGTTTTCAATCTTTGTGTGAGTAATGGTGTCACTTTATTTGATACTGGTGATTCCTATGGAACTGGGAAATTAAATGGACGTAGCGAGATGCTTTTAGGGCAGTTTTCTCAAGCCTATCAAGGTGTAAATCAAGATAGTATTTGTATTGCGACTAAACTGGCTGCTTATCCTTGGAGATTGACGCGACAATCTATGATATCGGCTGGTAAAGCCTCAGCTTCTCGCCTGGGGAAAAATGTCGATTTGGTGCAAATGCACTGGTCTACAGCTAATTATGCTCCTTGGCAAGAAGGCGCTCTGTTAGATGGTTTGGCTGACCTTTACGAGCAAGGCTTGGTGAAGGGAGTAGGTCTGTCTAATTATGGGCCTAAACGCTTAAAATGGGTATATGAAAGATTTCGCGATCGCCAAATTCCAATTATTACATTACAAGTGCAATATTCGCTACTTTCTACCTATCCAGTTACGGAACTTGGTCTCAAAGAAGTGTGCGACGAACTGGGGATAAAATTAATTGCTTACAGTCCTTTAGCCTTGGGATTATTGACGGGGAAATATTCGGAAAAGGGTCCCATTCCTAAAGGTATCCGAGGTTTGGCGTGTAAACAGATATTGCCGGGAATGCGATCGCTTTTGGAGTGTTTGCGAGAAATAGCGACATCCAGAAACAAGACTATTTCTCAGGTGGCGATTAACTGGTGTATTAGTAAAGAAACTATTCCGATTCCGGGGGCGAAATCGGCGGCCCAGGCGGCAGAGAATATTGGTGCTTTAGGCTGGAAATTAGACTCTGGCGAGATGGCAGAATTGGATAAAGTGGCGGCAAAGTTAGATAAAAAGATGGTGCAGAATATATTTCAAACTAAATAATAATATCAAATTTGAGTTAAATGCCACTTTTGTTTCTTAGTCTGCGGAGGCAGACTTTGTTTGTGTAGTAGCGGTTTCAACCGCCGAATTATATAAAATCTTCTCTTCATCGGAATTATTAAACTCTCTCTTCTCTTCCTTCGCGTCCTTCGCGCCTTCGCGGTTAAATCATTCCGATACTGCTTTATAGCGATGGTTTAAGAGGATGGACACGATGGGTACTCCTGGCTAGGGGTGGCGTAAGGATGGAGGTCTAAGATTGGTAATCAGAGAAGGCATGAAAAAGTTACAGAATGGGCAGATAGAGTATCACGGAAAAAAGCCATTGCGCTTTTAGCTTGAAACCGACAAGTCTGAATCACAGATAACAAATCAGCAGTTTGTTCAAACCGAAACATGGAGCGGGAACCGCTAATCTCTAACACAAAACTTTTCCACGCACCGGACAAACATTTCTACACCAATCCCTAAAGCAGTTTCATCAAAATCAAATCGCGGGTGATGATGGGGGTAGGCTAAATTTTTCTCCTGATTGGCTGAACCTAAAAAGAAATAGCAACCGGGGACTTCTTGCAAAAAGAAGGACATATCTTCACCGCCCATTGTTTGACATTCTGGCACGATTCCGGCTGGAGTTTCTACCACGGTTTCTGCTACGCTACGCACCAATTCAGCCATGTTGGTATCGTTGATGACCGGTGGGTAAAGCCAATAATAATCGAATTGATAATTTGCTCCGTGGCTGTGACAAATTCCGGCAATTATTTGTTCGATTCGATTGTTAAAATAACCTTGATATGCTGGATTGAAATAGCGGACGGTGCCTCCGATTTTAGCGGTATCGGCAATGACATTGTGGGTTTGGCCTGCGTGGAATTTGCCGACGGTGACTACTGCGGAGTCGATCGGATCGATATTCCGGGCTACAATTGCCTGCAAAGCGTTGACTATTTGGGCTGCAACTACGATCGCATCTACAGTCTGATGGGGCATCGCACCGTGTCCACCTTTGCCCAAAATTGTACAATCAAAAATTTCCACGGCGGCCATCAGCGGGCCACTACGCACGCCTACAGTGCCTAAAGGCAGATTATTCCACAAATGCAAGCCGACGATCGCATCAACGTCAGGATGCTTTAAAACTCCAGCTTCAATCATGGGCTTTGCGCCGCCTGGACCTTCTTCGGCGGGCTGGAAGATGATTTTTACAGTGCCGCAAAAGCTGTGTTTGTGCTGGGCGAGATAACAGGCTGTACCGAGGGCGATCGCCGTGTGTCCGTCATGGCCACAAGCGTGCATAATCCCGTTATGTTGCGATCGATAATCAACCTGATTTTCCTCTTGAATTGGCAAAGCATCCATATCAGCCCGAATTGCCAAAACAGGCCCTGGTTTGCCACTGTCTATAGTAGCGACAATCCCCGTTTTAGCAATAGCAGTTTGATGCTCAATGCCCCATTCCTGCAACTTTTGGGAAACAAAATCCGCGGTTAAGTTCTCCTCAAAACTCAACTCAGGTTTTTGGTGCAAACGGCGACGCCATTCCACTAATTGAGGCTGTAAATTTCTAATTTCCAGCCTCAAGTTCGATAAATCGACAGAAGTTAAATTCGGTAAAGTATAAATCATGTTATTGGTTACTTCTTACTTGTTATTTTCCTACTTATTTTAATCTTTACCTGCTCTAGATGCCAAGCTATTAAATAATTTGTAAAACTCTCTCTTTTCCTTCTTAGCACTCTCTGCGCTCTCTGCGCTCTCTGCGGTTAAAATAAAATCTTAGTCTTTAATGAACCACAGAGGGCACAGAGTACGCAGAGAAAGAGAATATTGAAAAAGAGAGGTGTTTACAAGACGGTTATTTAGCAATCTGAGGAATTAAATTTACCCCAGGTAATAATCGTTCTAAATCTAATTCTGACGCTGCTTTAGCTAGTTTAGTCAGGTCATTGGGGTCATCTAAATGTGGCAAAGTACCCAAAACACGTATTTGAGTAAGTGACTCAATTAAGTAGATCGGAGCCCAATCGGCAATTTCTTGCTCGGAAGCAGGTTGAACGCAGTTCAGGACAATACCTTTGAGTTTAAAGCCGCTTTGTCTGGCAAGGGCAACATTAGCTACAGCTTGCCCGATCGCCCCCAACCTGACCGGTACCACCAATACCCCCCTGAGCCGCCAATCCCTCGCCAGATCCGCCACCGTCAGTTCCCGCGTTACAGGGGAACCGAGCCCTCCCAAAGCTTCCACCAACACAAAATCTTTGCGCTGCTGGAGGCTTTGTAGCGTCGTCCACACCTTTTCTAGTTCAATAGGTCTCCCCTCCCGTTCGGCGGCGATTGGAGGTGCTAGAGGCGCATCAAAGTGCAGTGGATTGAGTTCTTGGGGGGATTGGTCGAGGTGAAATAAACGGGTGTAGTGTTCGCGATCGCCTGTTCCCGTTTGCAACAGCTTGGTAATTCCCAAAGTGCGATCGGCAAAATAGGTTTGCCAATAAGCAGCCAGAGCACTCGTTAAAACCGTTTTGCCCGCGTCGGTATCAGTTCCAGTAATTAGCAGGGAGTTCATGGATAGCTAATAGGTAAGGGGTAATTTTTCTTAAACTGAGTATAGTAAGTCGCAATCAAAGTAACTGAAAATTTACCTTGGCAACAGCCATCGATCTGCTACCAAATATTATCAATTACAGAGCAGGCGATGGTTGAGGTGGATTTTCGGCGGGTGCGGGTGCGGGTTCCGGCGACGGTGCGGGTTCGGGTGCTGGCGCGGGTGCGGGTACTGGCGAGGGCGACGGCGCGGGTGTGGGTGCTGGTGCTGGCGACGGCGAAGGTGCTGGCGACGGCGAAGGTGCGGGAGTTGGTTTTGGTGTGGGAGTTGGTTTTGGTGTGGGAGTTGGTGCGGGAGTTGGTTTTGGTGTGGGAGTTGGGGCTGGTGTCGGATCGGGGACGGGCTCTGGTGTTGGGGCTGGTGTCGGATCGGGCACAGGCTCTGGTGTTGGGGCTGGTGTCGGATCGGGTACTGGTTCTGGTGTCGGATCGGGCACTGGATCTGGTGCTGGTGCAGGCACGGGATCGGGTACTGGTGCGGGCACGGGATCGGGTACTGGTGACGGTTCCGGGGTTGGTGTGGGAGTTACTCTGGGTGTGGGAGATGGTAGGAGTGGTGTTTCTGTGTTCACCTCCGTTGGAGTCGGCTGCGGGCGCTGATTGTTGAGGAATGAACCTACTAAGGCCCAGGAACCGAAGCCGGTCAAGATGACTAAACCTGCACCGATGCCGATCGCCGCCATGGGATTGTCCCAAATAGAGCTGGTGGCGGGATCGATGACTGGATGGGGCTGGTTTTGGGGGTGGGAACTTTGGCCGATCGGATCTGGCCGTCTACCCACGGCTACTGTGGCTACTTGGGAGACATTGGACGATGCCGGTGGCCCAGTGGGGGCTACGGTTTGGGGGTTAGCGTAGGGATTTATTTGTCCGTCTAGTGCTTGGGCGACTTCGCTGACTGATTGATAGCGATCGGCTGGAGTGCGACTCAACATCCGATTTAAGACTAAAGCTAAAGCCGTACTCACCTGCACTCGCTGCTGCCAATTCCACAGCAGGGTGGTTTGATCGAGTAATTCCTGGGGTTCTTTCCCTGTCAGCAGCACGATCGCCGTTACTGCTAAAGCGTAGAGGTCGCTGCTAGCTGTGGCTCGCCCGCTTTGCAACTGTTCCAAGGGTGCGTAGCCGATTTTACCGACTGTGGTGGCGTGGGCTGTGCCTTCGGGAGACTGCACTTTGGTGGCGAGTTCTTTCACTACTCCAAAGTCAATCAGTACGGGCATTTTGTCGTTTTCGCGGAGAATAATGTTTTCTGGCGAGATGTCCCGGTGAATGATGCCGCGGGCGTGGATGTGAGCTAGCACTGGCAGCATTTGCCGGATAAATACCAGCACTTCGGTTTCCAAGAAGGTGCGGCCACGGTCAATGCGATCGAGCAGTAGTTCCCGGTATGTTTTCCCTTCCACGTAATCCTGCACCAAAAATAAACGCTGATTCTCCTCAAATATTGCCCGAAACTGAGGAATTTGGGGGTGTTGAATTTGATAAAGAATGGCTGCTTCTCTTTGAAATAATTCCTTGGATTTTTCCAGCACGTAGGCACCGCTTTGGGCTGGAATAAATTCCTTCAGGGCGCAATGTTCTTGAAATCGCCCCAAGTCTTCTACTAAATAAGTGCGGCCAAATCCTCCTTGACCTAAAATCTTCAGTAAGCGGTAGCGGCTTTGTAGGAGAGTTCCAATAGCAATAGGTGGCTGCATAAATTTAAGTAGACAATGTTTAAAAATAGACGATCGCGGACAGACTTAGACTGTTATGTGTTTAAGCCTCCACAGCATACTTCACCGTCTCTAGCTGAGAGTCCTGATCGAAGTTAGCATTTTACATTTTTTTGTACAACTTTCAAAAACCGGGTTTTTTTTGCAGATTTAAACAGGGACAACCACGGGGGGTTTGCCCCTGCATTCTGACTGCTGACTAAGGACTGCTGACTTAAGGACTAAGCTTCGCTTTCACCATGTCTTGAATTTTCTTGCCGTCTGCTTTGCCTTTAAGCTGCTGCATGGCTGCTCCCATCACCTTGCCCATATCTTTGGCAGAAGTAGCGCCCGCCGTGGCAATAACTGCATCAATAACTTCACTGATATCTTCGTCTGACATCTGAGGTGGCAAATACTCTTCCACAATTGCCAACTCCGCTTCCTCTTGTGCGACTAAATCTTCGCGGCCGCCTTTGCGGTATTGTTCGATCGAATCTCGGCGCTGTTTTGCTATTTGCATTAAAATCTCCATCTCTTGAGCTTCAGTCAAGGTGTCTTGCCCGGAGGGACGGAGGCTGACTTCTTTTTCGAGAATAAATTTCTTGATGCCACGTACTGTTTCCAAGCGAACTTTGTCCTTGGATTTCATAGCGGCTTTGATTTCTGCGTCAATGCGTTCTCTTAAGCTCATGGATTTTCACCTTTTTTTGCCCGATATCAAAAATCAGGAGTCTGCTTCAAATTCTTAACTTTTTTTGCGGTTTTTTGCAAGTTTATTCCGTTTCCATCGATCGCAGGCTCGATCGTACCGGAGTTTCAGCTACCATACATAGCTAGCCTAAATCATTTATACCGATCAAAAAAAACCCGTTTCTGGGGGTAAAGTGGTGATACCACTCAATTAGGGTTGCTATATTTATAGTTTCCGATGGTAAGATAGCGGTAAAATAAACGTCTTGCAAGAGGCCTGCTGTGATCCGTTCTGCTACTTTACCGCTTCCGCTTCCCGAGCCTCCCATTTCCTCTCACGATCGTCTCCGGTTGTTTTCCGGTTCTGCTAATGTTCCCCTCGCTCAAGAGGTGGCTCGCTATCTGGGGATTGATTTGGGGCCTATGGTTCGCAAGCGGTTCGCTGATGGGGAACTCTATGTTCAAATTCAGGAATCGATTCGAGGTTGCGATGTTTACTTGATTCAGCCAACTAGCTGTCCGGTGAACGATCGCCTCATGGAATTATTAATTATGATCGATGCTTGTCGCCGCGCTTCGGCCAGACAAGTCACTGCCGTGATTCCTTACTATGGGTATGCTAGAGCCGATCGCAAAACCGCAGGAAGAGAGTCAATTACCGCGAAATTGGTCGCTAATTTGATTACAGAAGCTGGGGCTGGCCGCATTTTGGCAATGGATTTACACTCAGCTCAAATTCAAGGTTATTTTGACATTCCTTTCGATCATGTTTACGGCTCTCCCATACTCCTAGATTACCTCAAGAGCAAACAGTTGACAGATATTGTTGTGGTGTCGCCGGATGTGGGCGGAGTCGCTAGGGCCAGGGCTTTTGCCAAAAAACTCAATGACGCACCACTGGCAATTATTGACAAGCGCCGTCAAGCTCACAATGTGGCGGAAGTGATGAATGTGATCGGGGATGTTCGAGGCAAAACAGCCGTGTTGGTGGACGATATGATCGATACTGCTGGCACGATTTGTGAGGGGGCGAGGCTGTTGCGTCGCGAGGGTGCAAGACAGGTTTATGCTTGTGCTACTCATGCGGTGTTTTCACCTCCGGCGATCGAGCGTTTGTCCAGTGGAGTTTTGGAAGAGGTGATTGTTACCAATACAATTCCTGTACCAGAAGAGAAGCAGTTCGAGCAGTTAACTGTGCTTTCGGTGGCGAATTTGCTGGGAGAAACTATTTGGCGGATTCACGAAGATAGTTCTGTCAGCAGTATGTTCCGGTAGAGGCAAAAATTATTTTTTCACTGTACATAATCTGGTGCGTTAACTCAATTTAGCGCGCCAGTTTTTTATATCGGAATGATTTAACCGCGAAGGCGCTAAGGACGCGAAGGAAGAGAAGAGAGAGTTTAATACAGGACGATGAAGAGAGGATTTGATATCAGGAACAACAAATGGTAAAATTCTATCTCAATATCTTGTTGTCTGAAAGACGCTAATTTTTTAATTAGACTTCTCCTAAAAAGCCAAGGTTTGAACAGGCTTTCTGGTCTGTTCCCCAACAATTATGGGAGATGTCTATTTGAGAAAGGTTGAATTAAAGTAAGGGGAAAATCAAGAAACATGATCAAACTTTCACTGCGACGTACAGCAGCCGCCCTGGCTAGTTCCGCACTTTTAACCATCGGGGCGATCGGTTCCGCCCTAGCATTTACTTTTGACCAAACAGAAATTAATCAAGACCGAGTGATTGCTATTGCTCAACCCCGTGGTTTTGGTGGCTACCAATTACTAATTGTGGAACAGGTATCTGACAAGCGAGCGTGCTGGAGCGAAAGTGGCTCTAATCCCGTGCAAGTCGATCCGCTATTGATCTCCTTTGATTTTACCGGTATTTGCGGTCGTGCTACTGACAGTAACGGTTTTTCTATTCGCATGGCCGGCACTGACTTAGCATTAAAATACACCCTGGATTTACAGCAAGTCAACGGTGATGTTTTACTCATGGGAACTCCCATCGATCTCAAAGGTGAACCTGTGATTATCGGTAGAACCAATGGTGATGCTAAGGGCTTTATGAAAATTATTCTAGATCCAGCTTGGCGCTTGACCAAAAGATCTTATCAAGGCAAAATATTAGGTCACTTTTATTTCACTAGCAATCAAGCTGCACCGGGGGATATAGGCGGAAACACTGGCGGAAACACTGGCGGAAACACTGGCGGAAATACTGGCGGAAATACTGGCGGAAACACTGGCGGAAACACTGGCGGAAATACTGGCGGAAATACTGGTACTCCTACCTTTAAAGATATTAGCAACGATATCTACTCTGCCGAAATTAAAGAAGCTGTCAGCCTTGGGTTTGTCGCTGGATTTTCTCAAGATAATACTTTTCGACCGCAAGTCGCTGTCACTAGAGAGGAATTAGTATCTTTAGTATTAGAAGGTTTGAAAGGAATACCAGGGGCTAACATCAAATTTCCTACCAGTATTTCTTTGCGTCCCTATAGCGACGTTGATACTTCCCGTTGGAGTGCAGCTAAAGTTCAATTTGCGCGGGACAATAACATAGTCAGCGGCTATAAAGATGGAACTTTTAAACCTACCCAACCAGTCACTCGTGCTGAATTGATGGCTGTCCTCCGTCGTTCCGCAGAATTTGGTTTGTCGGCGCGGGGAATGAAGCCAGATTTAATTCCAAAACAGCAGGCTAAAAATTTTTCTGATACTCAAAATCATTGGGCGGCGGCAATTATTAATCAAATGTCTGCCTATTGTTCAGTTGCTTCGTCTCTGAATGAAATTGGAAATCGGTTTGCTCCCGATGATTCTGCAAAACGGAATTATGCAGCGGCGGCTACTTTGCGGATGTTGAAATGTGTTAAAGCTCAGTAGCAGCAAAGCACAGTTTTAAGTTCGGAGTCGAGCGGGACTAAAATCCTTACTACAAATAGGTTTGTAGTGAGGATTTTCTTCCTCAAATTACTTTTTTCTTGACTCAGTTTTATTGGGTTTTTGCTTAGATGCTTGTTTCTTTTTTTGGGGAGTGTCGATTATTTCGGCTTCTTGAACCACAACATTTTCAGTAGCTTTGCAGAAGTCATTTAAGGATATTTTTGCTTGAGTTTGGAGTTCGTTGAGTAAGTTTGATGCTGTTTCTAATATTTGTTTTCCCTGTCGTACTTGGATGGTAGTTTGATTTTCGATCGCATCAAACAACACAAAAATAGATATGCTTTGCCAAATATTTAAATCGTCGCCAACTACATCACACTTTGTGACAAGTTTGCCGTCGGCTGGGATGTGAATTCCTAAGCCAGAATCTTGAATTAATGGCTGGATTTCTGTTATACTTAAATTTGCAATGTCAGAAATTTGATGTTCTAGTAATATTAAATCTGCTAAATCTGGTAAGTCGATAGTTTCTGTCCGTAGAGAGTCGAAATTAAAGGTAAGAGTTTGATTTAATGGATCGGAAATGGCATAAATTGATTGAATTTGCGACTTACTAACAGCACCTAAATCGCAAAAATCTCTTCCTCCCGGTGCGATCGCAATTTTGTCCATTCCAGACACCTCCAAGATGTCCAAACTCACCAAAGTCGTTGCCGTAGTCTTCACGAAAACCTCGTCTAAGCCCAGCAAATCAGCCAATTCTTTCAAGGTGGGCGGAGGTTCAAACTCGATACAAGCCCGCAGAATAAACTCTTCGAGTACATTAAATTCGCGAGGTTCGCTAATAGTCACCTCTAAAGGTGTCTGTCGTTTTGCACAGCGGAATTGACGCGCCGCCAAAACTGACAAACCCGGATTTTGTTGCTCAATTTGTGCCACTAGGGAACTTAAGTTAGAGTCAATGGGTTTAGTTGAGGAAGCTAGAGACATCTAGAAAACCTCCACAGTAACGCACCGTTTTTGAAACTTCCTGATACATTTTGCCGACAGTACCTGTTTGTTGGGTAAATAAATCGTGGCAGCCAACAACTACCAACAATTCTTGAGCGCGGGAAAATGCCACATTCACCCGTTCGGGTTCCTTGGCAAATCCAATATCTCCCCTATTATTATTGCACACTGTGCTGACAATAATCACAGGTCGCTCCATGCCTTGAAATATGTCCACAGTCCCAGTACGGATACTCAGAGATGGAAATCTTTCCGGTTCAATTCTATCTTGAATTAACCTTAACTGAGCGCCGTAAAAAGTAATGATTCCGATTTCTTTAGGCGGTTCACCATCGGCAATTTTTGACTGCCAAGCTATTTCCATTTCCTCGCACAAACGTTCAATGGCATCTACTTCTTTGATATTCAAGCGGGAAGTGCCATTCTTTTCTTCTTCAAAACCTGGTCCAATTGGTGTTTTCACCCACAGGATGTGATTAGTGTCTTGAAGGATTTTACCCGCCAGGTTGTGGGCGCGTCTGGTGTCTGGTTCGGCAATGCCACAGTTGAGTTTTTGGTCATAAAATTGATTGATTGCTCCCATAATCTGCGGGTGCATTCGGTATTGAGTTGTCAGCATTTGTTTGATGCTGTCGTTGGCATTTTCAAACAACGTTTTGAATAGGGATTCTTTGATGAAACTTAGTTCGTCTCCGCTACAGCCAATTTCTTCGGCAATATCAGCGATGGTATTGCGATCGAACATTGGCGGTAACTGCCTGTGATCGCCTACTAATACTAATTTTTTGCCTTTCAAAGCGGGAATCAATAATTCTGGGGGCGTACATTTACTAACTTCGTCAATGATGACTGCATCAAAGCTGGGGAAGTTTTTGCTGAAGTCGAAACTGGCTGCTTGTACGCAAGTAATGCCAATAACATTGGCATTGTCTATATAAATTTGCTTTAAATCACTTTGGTCTTTTTCCGAAGGATTGTGGAGTTTTTTGATCCAGTCTTTTACAAAATATTGAGAGCGATTTAGTTCTGTTTCATCTCGTTCTAATTCTTGTTTCCATTTAGTTAATTGTCGTTTTATTCTCCGTAAAAATTCCACCGTGAATAGTCCCGTACTGTTCACTTCTAGCTTGTATTTATCTGGGAAATTTTGCCATGCGGACTCCCACCAAGTTCTGTCCATAATTAATGCGGGTGTTGGCTGCTGCTGTTGGAGTTGTTCTAGAACTTCGCTCAATTCTGTTTGGAGTTCTTGGAGTTGCTGTAACCCTTTGTTGGATGCTAGTTGCAGCGGCAATAAATGGTCTTTGAGACTGTTTTTAATGAGCTGCAAGATACCAAAAGGATCGAGGGCTGTTATGTAGTTTTCTAGCTGAGAAGTAATTTCTTTCCAAGCCTCAAATTGTCGAATAAATTGTTGTGGTTGTTCCCAGATATTAGATGTGCGGGTAAGATATTGTTCGGCTAAGGTTTGCATTTTTTCGGGGAGGTTTGGCTGGGCGACAATTGCTTGCAAGAGATTAGTTGCTGTGTTAATTTTTAAATTGGTTGCTTGTTGTGCTGTTTCTAGCTGAAGTTGAAGGGCGGATATTTCTGGCTGATTTAAGCTGAAATTTAGTCGCTCTAATAGCTGTTGCTGTTTTTGTAGTTGCTGTTCGGTTTCTGTTTTGAGGGGAACCACACATTGGCGTGCATTTTCGAGGATGGTGTGCAGCAATTCTTTGGCGAGGCGATCGAGGGTTGTCTGGATGTTATGTGGCTGTAAAGATGCGCTGTAAATTTTTTGAATATTGGCGAAGAAAGTGCTGGCTGTTTCTATGATAAATTGGCGTTGACTTCGGCTGAATTGGGAATAGTTATCAAAGTCTTTGGCTAGTTGTTGCCATTGGGTCCGATCGCCCGCAGAGAGTACGATCGGCGTTTGGCTCAAATTTAGATGCAAAAACTCACTAAATCGCAATTGTTGACCTTGAAGGTCCTTAAAACCCCCGCTGGCTTCATGGGAAATCGCCTTTTGTAGTCTGTCTAAATCGGGCAAACTAACTTTCCATTTGGCGGGGACGATCGCCAATTTGAGCGATCGGGCAATTTTCAGCAATCCCCCAGGCAATTCTACCATGTCATCGGTCAGCAGCGCCCCTGTTTCCCAGCAAGATTTGACAACGGCATCCAGTCGAGTATCCGCAGTCTGAATCCACTCTGCAACGGCGACAACAACGGTGGCAATTTCTGCTTTTCGTAGTTCCAAATTCTGGATTTTCTGCTGTAAATTTTGGCGATTTGTGTGATTTTGGCGATCGCCCAATTGTAGCTGACTCAAAGCATCAGAAATCTGTCGCGACACCCGCAGCGAATCAGCAACTGCTGACATAGCATTACACACATCATCAGCACAATCAAAGGCTGTTTGAAATTCTGCTATTTGTGGCGCTACAGTTTCTCGCAACCAAACCGCAATCCCAAAAGCACCACAAGCTGGCCTAACAAAGCCGATTTGAGTAGCCTGATTAGCTGCTATCCGCACATTCCCCATAAAATTTTCGACTAAAACATTACCTTCTGAATAAGGTTTAAGTCTAGGCATAAATTCGGTTATTTCAGGAGATTCCCAATCCACTTTTGGTGAATCTAGGAGTTGTTCTAAAGCCACAAATAAAGCTTCAATTTCTTGTTTTTCTGCTAAACTTTCCTGATATGCTGTTTCTTGAAGATTGCAGTTAGCCTCAAGATTTACCTTGGCACTGTGCAGGTGTTTTTGTTGACTATAAAAATCTAATTCCGCTGCAAAGTAATCAGGAAATCTTTCATACTCTGTTAATAACTTTCGCAAATAAGTGACATTTTGCTGGCGATATAATAATTTTTGTTCGCAGTCAGTCGCTGTATTTTGTAGCCAAGTGCCGATCGCATTTTCTTCCAAAAACGGCTGTCCTTCTTCCTGCACCTTATGAGCTTTTCCCTTGCGCAACGCCCGAATCGCCGGATTGTGAACCAAGCGACTCAAAGCATTATCTACAGCTAAATTGGCCTGAGAAGCAATCAAGGTTTTGCCACCTTGACGGGCAATTTGATAGCAAATCTCGGCAATCACCGTAGTTTTTCCAGTTCCCGGAGGTCCTTGAATCAGAATTAAATCTCGTGCAGCCAGCACTGTTTCTACCGCAGAAATTTGGTCAGCATTGGCATTAGGATTTAATAAATTTTCCCGTTCTAATTGAATAGTTTTTTGTGGCAACCTTGCTTGGGAAGCGTCGAACAAAAAATCGCTCAAATAGGGATTTTGAGCCCGGCCATCTGCCAACATTTTCAAAGCTTGTTCTTTGCGTTTAATCTGAGTGATATCGCCAGCAGCCTCAAAATACAAAAATCCTTGTTTAGGTAATAAATATCGATCGCCAGCCATGCGCACAGCTAAATCTGGGTCTAATTTGATGCGTAATTTGCTATGCTCAAAGTCAATTTCGGCGATCGAACCTAAAGTTTCTCCATCTCGGCTGCTTCTGGTTCCCGGCGCAGAATCAAACAGGGTAATTTCTTCATGGCGGGCATTTTTTAGCCTTTCTCGAAAGTCGCCCAATTCTAAACAATTTTCTTCATAGCCATCTAAAGTTGCGGAACTAGAATCAATTTCTAAAGTGATGATTTTGAGCGTCGAACCGTAATTATGACCTCGGAAAGGGACGCAAAATTGACGAGCTTCCGCAATCCGTTTTTCAACTTTTAGGAAACTGTGCCAAACTTTTAGTTGTTCCTCGGTTGGTATGTGTCTATCTTCCCAAAATGGCAGTTGTTGTACGCGGGCGATCGACTTGCGAGGCACCCCGGCTTTACTATTACCTAAAAGTCGCAATTTCTGGGGCAAAACATAACCGTCTTTCTTACCTCTTAGCTGATTTACTAAACCAGCATCCAATAACTTGAGGCCACCAATGCCATCTTCGCAGCGTACAGTTGCTAATAAGCGTAAAGTGCAGTCTCTTTTTTGCAACAATTCTGGGAATTCAAAATCATCTCGATCCGTAGCAACGATAAATTCCCAAATTTCTTCTTCCGAAAATCTCTGATTTACCTGTTGGCGGCGCAGATAGAAAATATTGTGAGATTTACCGGCAATCTCTGACATCAGAATTTCCGCACGCTCTTTGCATTCCCAATCGCAATATTTTGCTAAAGCTGCTTCCCCTTCAACATCGCGAATAAATTTATTAATCGCCCGATTCCCAGTAAATTTGTATCCCCAATCTTCTGTGACTAAAGATGGCATCTTTATTTTCTATGATTGTTTGTCGCCTCGATAAATATAACGTTAGCACGATCGGAACTTGTGCGGGTCTACCCACCAGGTGTCTACCAAATCCCAGGGTTGTGCAGTGTAATACCGTCAGGGAAGGTCTGAATGTGAAAACTGGTTCCGAGGGAGAACCTAGGAACCAATTAAAAATGGAGATTTAAAAGGGCGAACGATGGGACTTGAACCCACGAATGGTGGTACCACAAACCACTGCCTTAACCACTTGGCTACGCTCGCCGTGTTTTTTTCACTATAGTATCCCACCTTAGCACAGGTTTCTGGGTAAAGCAACCATATTTTGAAAAATTTTTCCCAAATTTGCGATCGCCCCAGCACCCATCCCATAGAAAGCGCCTCAAATCCATACACAGAAAGACCAAGGTGGCCGGCACTCTATCAAACAGTTGTTACCGCCTTTGCTGTGAGATTCACCAACTACTCAGTCCCAGTAGCACTCTGACTCGGCTAGAAGCAGCCCAGCGACAAACCAGAACACCAATAAAAACCAAACAATTAAAATAAGACTATAGCGCTTTCTGATTCTTATCCGTCGTCGAATCCCAAATCGCCAATCCCCATCCCCAATCAATATGAGCTACTGTGTCAACCCAGAATGTCGCCATCCTCAAAATTCTAGCACTGCCAAATTTTGCTTAAACTGCGGCTCTCACTTATTGCTCAGACAGCGATATCGCCCCATAGAACCCCTGGGGAAAGGTGGATTTGGCAAAACTTTTTTAGCACTGGATGAAGACTTGCCATCCCAACCCCGCTGTGCAGTCAAGCAATTTCAATTTTACGATCGCGATCCCGAAATTTTCCAGAAAGCCCTGGAACTATTTCGTCAAGAAGCTATTCGTTTGGATGAACTCGGCAATCATCCGCAAATTCCCAATTTGTTAGCCTGCTTTGAACAAGAAACCCAGATTTATTTAGTTCAAGAATTTATTGAAGGACTGACTCTCAAACAAGAATTAGACCAGAATATATATAGTGAAAATCAGATTTGGCAATTGTTGCAAGATTTATTGCCAGTGCTGCAATTTATCCACGAGCATCGCGTCATTCACCGCGACATCAAGCCCGAAAATATTATTCGCCGCCAGTCGGACAACAAACCGGTATTGATTGATTTCGGGATTGCGAAACTGCTGACGGATACCGCCTTACTTCGTCCCGCAACTTTAATCGGCAGCCAAGATTATTTAGCTCCCGAACAAATGCGGGGCAAAGTATTTCCGGCCAGCGACCTTTACAGTTTAGGTGTCACCTGCATTCGCATGATGACCCAAGTTCCTCCCTTGGATATGTATGATTGCCACACCGAGCGTTGGTGGTGGCGCGATTACCTCCCAAAAGGTACAACTATTAGCACGGAATTAGGTAAAATCTTAGATAAATTGTTGCAAACTCATCTCAATCAGCGATATAGTTTTGCTGTGGAAGTTTTGCAAGATATTCAGGCAATTTTGCCACTGACTATTCCTGAACTTAATTCGCAGCAACCTCAAATTATCCCTAATCTTAGTCATCGCGAAAATTCGCCTAATTTGAGTTTATCACAAACTCCTGAACCTGAGATATCAAAGACAAATGTAACTAATCCCCTAGAACATTCGCCTGGATTTCGCAATTTGAATTTACCCTTAAATTTAATTTCAGTCAAGGGAATTGATTATCATAAGTTGCAGGATTTTTTGTCAAGTAAAAAGTGGCAATCAGCGGATCGAGAAACTTGGGCGGTGATGTGTCAATCCCTCTCTTTGACGGCGGGAACTCAACTAGACGTGACCCAGATTTACCAGTTACCGTGCGAAGATTTGCAAATAGTCGATCGCCTGTGGGTACACTACAGTCAAGGTCAGTTTGGATTCAGTGTCCAAAAGCAAGTTTATGAAAGTGTTAAGGGAGATTATATCAGATTTTGCGATCGGGTAAACTGGCCAACCTACAACTCTGCTACTGCTTTTAGCCAGCTTAAATTTACCCAACAAGCACCCCAAGGACATCTGCCATCTCGTAGTTGGGTAGGCGGTGTTCAATGGCTGCGACACCTGGATGCCATCTCAACAAGATTAACCCAGTGCAGTAATATTTCTGCTAGATAGTAATTGGTTCTAAATATTAAGTAATTTTGATAATTTTTACTCTACCTCAAAGCAGAGAAATTACGCTGATTATATGTATCTCACGACCGAGGTTGTAGCCCATCGCCGATCGCACAATGGATGACGAAGGTGAACACAGCTAAAGTCTGAATTGCTCAGATTTTAACAACAGAACTCAGTGGAGAGATAGAGTTATGTTTTTTCATAAAAAACAATTGATGGCTGCGGTAAAGGTAGACGAAGCCAACCCTCGTTTTGCCCAACTACTACTAGAACAGTTTGGGGGAGCTACCGGAGAACTGACAGCAGCTCTGCAATACTGGGTGCAGTCCTTTCACTGTGAAGATCCACAGATTAAGGATATGCTACAAGATATTGCGCTCGAAGAATTCAGCCATTTAGAAATGGTTGGCAAACTCATCGAATCACACACCAAAAATGTTGACCAAACAGAAGCTTACAAAAGCACTTTGTTTGCTGTGCGAGGTGTAGGCCCGCATTTGTTGGACAGCCAAGGTCAAGCTTGGACAGGAGCTTATGTCAACGAAGGTGGCGATGTGGTGCGCGATTTACGTGCTAATATCGGTGCGGAAGCCGGAGCTCGCCAAACCTACGAAGCATTGATTAATCTGGCACCGGATGCGGGTACGAAAAAGACGCTGCACTTCTTGCTGACTCGCGAAATTTCTCACACTGAAATGTTTATGAAAGCTCTGGAATCTATGGGCAAACTTACCGATCCCATGTTTGGTAATATTCCGCCAGATTCCACTGTGGATCTGTTCTTTAACTTGTCTAGCGATGGCAAGGATCAACCCACTGCTTTGAATTCAGAACCCAATTTCAAGTATATCGCCGATCCTGCTCCTCAAGGTTAATTAGAAGATTTGGCAACTAGAATTGCATCAGAACCCCGACTTCTTAAAGAAGTCGGGGTTCTAGGTGTTCTGTTTGTTGAGTAGTTTCGGCTGGAAGATGTTATAGTTATAGTTATTGAAGATTCCGATCGACCATTAACATCACATCCATATTGAAATTGCGATCGACCTATTTATTAGTCTCTCACGGCAGTCGCGACCCCCGACCCCAACTAGCCCTGGAAAACTTGGCTCAACTGCTGTCTCAAAATTTACCAATTTTGAGCAATTCTGCCGCTTCCTCTGTTCCCGCAGTCGGAACCGCCACCTTAGAGTTGGGCCCTGCGCCGCTACACGAGCAAATTTGCCGTTTTGCCGAAGATACCCTCTCCCTGGGATTGACAGAATTACAAATCTTACCCATATTTTTATTGCCCGGTGTTCATGTCGCTGAAGACATACCGGCAGAGGTAGAAATTGCCCAAAAAACTCTTTCTCCCAAACTGAAAATTGAATTGCGGCCCCATTTGGGAACCCAAGAAGCAGGTTTAGCTAACTTGGTGAAAACTCAGATGCAAGATGTGGCTTTTCTCCCTAATTTGCAAGTTCCAAAATGGATTTTACTATCTCATGGTAGTCGCCGTCCGTCCGGCAACTTGACAGTGGAGGAAATAGCTAACCAAGTGGGTGCTGTAGCAGCTTATTGGTCAGTAAAGCCGAGTTTGGAAGAACAAATTGAGAGTTTAGTTCGTGATGGACAGCAGCAAATTGGCATTGTGCCATACTTCCTATTTAAGGGAGGAATTACAGATGCGATCGCCAAAAAAGTCACAGAATTACAGCAGCAATTTTCCACAGCCGAAATTCATCTAGCAAATCCTCTAGGCGCCAC
This sequence comes from Microcoleus sp., assembly GCF_041354475.1. NCBI lineage: Bacteria > Bacillati > Cyanobacteriota > Cyanophyceae > Oscillatoriales > Microcoleaceae > Microcoleus > Microcoleus sp. The sequence goes on along the minus strand of NZ_JBGJZU010000034.1, from coordinate 12,036 downwards.
TGTAGAATTAGCAGACTTAATTGGAGAGTTAATTCAAAAATGAACCGCAAAGATACACAAGAGGCAAAACAAAAACAAGAGGTAACAATGTCTGTTGGTAAAGTTTACTTGGTAGGTGCAGGGCCAGGAGATCCAGGCTTGATGACGGTGAAAGGAAAAGCTCTGTTACAGTGTGCCGATGTCGTGATTTACGACGCTTTAGTCAGCGCTCAAATTTTGGAGTCAATCAACCCCCAAGCAGAACGAATTGATGCGGGGAAACGTCGCGGCCGCCATTCCCTCATCCAAGACGAAACTACTCAATTATTGATCGAAAAAGCTCAAGATAATGCGATCGTTGTTCGTCTCAAAGGTGGCGATCCGTTTATCTTCGGCCGTGGTGGCGAAGAAATGGCAGATTTGGTCAAAGCTGGAGTTTCTGTAGAAGTAGTTCCCGGTATCACTTCTGGGATTGCAGCAGCAGCCTATGCGGGAATTCCCTTAACCCATCGATCCTACAGTTCCTCTGTCACTTTTGTGACCGGTCATGAATCAGCGGGAAAATATCGACCAGAGGTGAATTGGCAGGCGATCGCCCACGGCTCCGAAACCATTGTAATCTACATGGGGATTCACAATTTACCATACATCATCGGCCAGTTGACAGCAGCCGACTTGAGTGCCGAAACGCCCATAGCTTTAGTGCGTTGGGGAACGCGACCGGAACAGGAAGAATTGATCGGAACTTTGGCTACAATTGTAGAGCAAGTTGAGACGACTGGATTTGCAGCACCGGCGATCGCCGTAATCGGAAATGTCGTCAATTTGCACGGTATATTGTCGGGATGTCGGCCCGTTCATCAGACGGTAGAATAAATTTTGTTTTTCCGATCGCCAATATAGATGTGAGAACGCCGTCTAACGCCTTGGGGTTATCCAGATCCACCGCTTGTAGCAGGCCCGAATCCACCACTGCGGGGGCCCGATCGTCTTCCACCGTTCCATTCAACGCCGCCACCAAAATATCCGCCGTCCTTCCGCTGCCTGCGATCGCCACGATCGGGTGTTTTGCCTTCACGCTCTCCTGTGCATCTTTCCAAGTAATTTCGCCACCATTGATTAAAACGGTGACAGAGGGCAAACCACCGGATAGGACAGTGGGGATCTGCGCGATCCACGCCGACTCATCCCCCCATTGCGAACCCGGAACCAGAACAAAATGGGTGTGATGGGGTTCTAAGGCACAGGCATCTTCTGCCGGAGGTGGCTGATTCGGTAATGTTGCCAAACCGACCGAGGTAACGCCAATCAGAGGAAAAGTGCCACCCGTTTGGTAACGAGCCTCCCCCATCATTTGCATGATACCCGCATCGGTTCCGCCATCGACGACGTAGGCATTTAAGGACTCGGCGAGGGGAGCTAGGACTGTGAGAAAGAGCGATCGCAGCCGTTCCCGATCCACTTCGCTGAGTTTACTGGCACCGCCAACCACCACGATGACCGGACGCGGACTAGAGAGTCCCAGTTGTTCTAGAGTTAGGGTCAGGTCGGCATTGGCTTGAGGATAGAGAGCTTTTGCTGCCAAACCGTTGGAAAATTCGATCGAGAAAGATTCTTGCATGAACAAAAAATACAACTCAGGATAGGAGAATCGCTTCCGGGGACATAGTTATTATGTCCTGAAAATGAGGTTGAGTGGCGATCTCAATCGCCACAATGCGATCGAGCATTCACTCTAACAACCATTCAATTCACTGTTGACTGACAACACTCCGGACAGTTTTTGGAAGGATACTACAAGCTTACGCGGGGCAAGGAGCATAAAAAAGTCGAATTAAATGCCACGTCAGGGGTGGAGCTGACATTGATTTAATTATCCACAGGGGCTGCGAAGTCAAGCGAGAGTAAGCCATTGGGCCATATAAAAACTGTCCGGACTATTGGACTGTTGACTGATAACTGATCCCCCTGAACTCATCCCAACAACTTAGCGATCTCCTTCTCCGTAAACGGCTTCTCACCCTTTTTCAGCTGATCAATCCAGCCTTGCCGCTGTTTTTTGTCCTCTGCCGAATCCGTGCCCTTGATAAACGCTTGAAAATCTGCGATCGCCCCTGGCGTATCCCCCGTCAGCGCCCGGGCCAGCCCACGACTATCTCGAACGTTGACATTGCCCGGTGCAAGTGCCACCCCCGTATCGCACGCCGAGATCACGGTCTTTGCCCCTTTGTGCAGCGCACCGTACCAACACAGCGTATTCCAAGACTCTTGAGAGATCTTCCAGGTTGCGTCGAACTGCTTTGCTTTCTCGAAGGCATCCACTGCTTTCTGAACTTCACCCTCTTGGACTAGGTTTTCCCCTTGGGCGATCGAACCGCCCGCAGCCAACTGTTTAACCTTGTCCTCTGCTGGCACCTTAATGCTGGGCAATAATTTCTGGGCCTGTTGGAACGTCGCGATGGCTAGGCCCACATCGCCTTGCCGCGCGATCGATCGACCTTGATTGACTAAAAACTGGGCCTTTTCCGCATCGTTCCAGGCCAGCCTTTGACAGGTTTCCCCCGCCTCTTTCGCCACGGAGATCATTTCCGCATCCCCACCAAACTGCGTTTCCGGCGCGACTAAAACGGGATGTAAAATTACTCGGTTGCACGCTATTTTCAGCCAATCTTGCCAAGTGCCAAGGCGCCAGAGACGAAGCGTGCGATCGGTACTGCCGGTGATAATGGTTTTACCGTCCGGGCTAAACGCAACTGAAGTGACTGAACCCGTATGTCCCTTGAGAAACTGACCGATGGGTTGACCGGAGATGTCCCACAGGCGAATGGTACGATCCCAACTACCGCTGGCAATGGTTTTGCCATCCGGGCTAAATTTCACCGAGTAGATTGAATTGCTGTGTCCTTTAAACGGTTTACCGATGGGTTTGCCTGAAGTAGTATCCCACAGGCGAATTGTATTGTCCCGACTGCCACTGACGATCTTTTGGCCATCCGGGCTAAATACCGCCGAGTAGACCCCATCCTTATGCCCTTTTAAGGGTTGACCGATGGGATTGCCTGAAGTATCCCACAGGCGAACTTTCCCGTCGCCATAGTTACCGCTGACGATTGTTTTGCCGTCCGGGCTAAATGCCACGGACATGACCCAGTTTGTATGTCCCTCAAAGGGTTGACCGATGGGATTGCCAGAGCGATCCCACAGGCGGAGCGTCTTGTCATTGCTACCACTGACAATGGTTTTACCATCGGGGCTAAATGCCACTGCCTCGACCGAACCTTGATGTCCTTTAAAGGGTTTACCGATGGGTTTGCCAGAGCGATCCCACAGGCGGAGCGTCTTGTCATCGCTACCACTGACAATGGTTTTACCATCGGGGCTAAATGCCACTGAAAAGACCGTACCTTGATGTCCTTTAAAGGGATGACCGATGGGATTGCCATTCGTGTCCCACAGGCGAATTGTCTTGTCATCGCTACCACTGACAATGGTTTTGCCATCGGGGCTAAATTTCACCGAGTATACTCCAAAGTCGTGCCCGGTGAAGGGTTGACCGATGAGGTAGCCGTGACTATCCCACAGACGAATCGTCCCGATATCGTCGCTACTGAAAATGGTTTTGGCATCGGGGCTAAATGCCACGGACGAGACTGCACCCACGTGCCCGATGAGGGGATGACTCAGGAGAGGATTCCCCCGGATATCCCAAACAGAAATGGTTCCATCGAACCCCCCACTGACGATGGCTCTACCCGTGGGACTAAATGCGAGTGACCGAATCCACGCACCCTCATGCCCTTTGAAGGGTTGAGCGATCAGTTTCCCCGAGGTGTTCCACAAACGAATCCGCCCGTCATTGCTGCCACTGGCAATGGTTTTGCCATCGGGGCTCCAGGCCACTGACGCGACCTCCCCCTCATGCCCCGTCCAAGGTTGACCAATGAGTTGACCCTGACGAGTCCACAAACGAACCGTTTTGTCCTTGCCGCCACTGACGATGGTTTTGCCATCGGGACTTAATGCCAGAGAGCGAATCCCACCCTTATGCCCTGTGAAGGGTTTACCGATGGGATTGCCATTCGTATCCCACAGGCGAATCGTCCCGTCCTCGCCGCTACTGACGATCGTTTTACCATCGGGGCTAAATCGGATTGACCAGACATTGCCTTGATGCCCTTTGAAGCTTTGGCTGATGAGCTTACCAGAGATGTCCCACAAGCGAATCGTCCCGTCTGCACCGCCACTGACGATGGTTTTGCCGTCGGGGCTAAATGCCACAGCATAGAGGGCGATTATAGGCCCATTGGTCAGCGGGTCGAGCGGTTCACCGATGGGATAGCCAGAGGTATCCCACAGGCGAATCGTCCCGTCTTTAGCGGCACTCGCGAGGATTTTGCCGTCTGGACTCAACGCTAATGAGTTGACTCCACCGGCTTGTCCCTGAATGAGATTACGTTCTCTGGCATCCCCGGTGGCATCGCGCAAGCTAGACTGGATCTCGGCAAAGGTCTCCTGGTGAACCTCTGGCGATGCAGATTGGCTTTCGCCCGTGGCTTTAATCGCCAGAATGAGTGCCTCTAGGGGATCGGCATCGAGCAGCGATTGGACGCGGCCCGCATTCTCGTCTAACTGGGCAATCTTCGTTTGCTCTTGTGCGTCTAGCCACAGCTTGGTGGTAACAATAGTGGCAAGGGTCATAATCCCGATCGCACCTACAGCCGCTCCCGTTAATAGCATCTTATTTTGGCGTTTGTACTTGCTACTTTTGGCTATATATGCCTTTTGTAACTCGGTTGCGACGGGCTGTTTCTTTTGGGTTTGAATGTCTTTCAACCACGCTTCGGCAATGGCTAATTCACTTCCTCGCAACAGTAAATCGTTGGTTTTATTTTTTTGATCCCATTCGAGCGATCGCTGAGACCATTTTGTATGATTGCGTAAGTGTTCTCTGTCTGTATCGATCGTTCTCACCAATTGGTTGAAATTGGCATTAAAATCCCGATCGTTTTGATTGAAATCAATCCACTGGACTTTGGCTAACTCTGGATGCAGTTCGGCTGAATCGATCGGCTGATGCAGCAGCGTCACAAACCGCTTATTCAACCCAGCGGCATACTCAACCTCCGCCGCACAATAGGGAGACGCGATCGATCGGGGTGAGAGAATAAATAGAAAGTTATCGCAGACTTGAATTCCCTGGTGAATCTCCTGGGCAAAATCTGCGCCCGATGCAATACTTTCCTGGTCAAACCAAGTCGTTTTTCCCTGAAGTTGCAGTTCCTCGTTCAACTTTCTAGCTAAATCCGAATCCGCACGAGAATAGGAAATAAACACATCAAGCGCCTCCGCAGGCGGTTGCCGCAAACTTTCAGCAATAAATTCTTCTTGCAGCGGCGTAGGTGGATGCTGCGATCGTTTCTGTGCCACCTTCAACCACGCCTCAGCACTTCGCAAGTTATAGCCTCGCAGCAGAATACTGGGATTCTTGTGCTGTCGCTCCCACTTCAGTGCTTTGGTCAACAAAACCTTATGCTCGTTATAGTAAGCCTCATCTTGATGCAAAATTTTCAGCAGTTGACTTTCATCGAGCAAGTAATCGTCTTCTTTTACGTTGTCGGTGAGGTCGATATATTGCAAATTTTGCAGCGCATTTGGCATCTTTTCCGCTGAGGTTTCTCGCACTAAAATAGGGATAATTCGCTTATGCAGCGATAGGGCATAGTCTATTTCTTTCCGAACGTACTCGGATTGTACAGAGTCGGGCGAGAGCAGATAGACCAAGTTATCGGTTTGTTCGATTCCCCGATCGATCGCACTCTGAAAATCTTCTCCGGTTTGAATATCGGTTGTATTCGTCCAAACTGTCAAACTTTCTCGCCTCAGACTGTTACGAATTTTCTCCATCGTCGCCTTATCCTGCTCGGAATAAGAGACAAACACCTGAGTCATCAAGTTGTTGCCATTCTTGATACTCTCGGTGATATATTCGCTATGCAGATCGGTGGGGAGACAAGGCAGTTGTTCGTCTTTAAACCGAATTTTCAACCACTCGATCGCTTGTTGTTTCTCATCGCCAACTAACAGCCATCGAAGTTGTTTTTGCTGCCGTTCCCAGTCCAAGGCTTTGGCTAAAAATTGCCTATGCTGCGCTACATAATCGGCCTGACGATTCAGTAATTCAGTCAATCCTGCTAAAGACTTCTCGAAGTCATCAATTCCCTCGCGAAAATACACCCAGTTGATTTTGCCGATCGCCGGGTGCATATTGTTAAAACTCGAATGCAATCCTTTGGCTTTGTAGGCTTCCCACTCCTCGTCAGTTCCCTGGGGTTTTCGCTGCTGCCAAATCTCTCGATCGATCTGTTCGACGTGCAGTAAGGGAATTATCCGTTTGTTGCGCCGAATCGCCAGTTCGATTTCCTTGCCGCAATAAGGCGAGTTGATCGAATGCGGTGCGATGATAAATAAGAAGTTGTCCGATTTCTCGATGCCGTCGTCAATTTGATTTTGGAAATCGACTCCCAGGGGAATATCGTTTTGGTCGAACCAAATATTCAATCCTTGTTCTCGCAATTGCTCGTATAACTTTCTGCCGAAACCTAGACTATCTGCGCGTCCGTAAGAGATAAAAGCGTCAAAAAATGTTGCCATAGTCAGGGATTAGGTAAATGGGGGACGTTGCTGAATACAGTCATTAGTCATTAGTCATTAGTCATTAGTCATTAGTCATTAGTCAACAGTCAACCCTTCGACGAAGTTTATCCTGAGGGAAGTCGAAGGGCTCAGGGCATCGCAGTCATTAGTCAACAGTTGACTGATAACTATTCCCAATCTATACCTCACCTCTCTGAAAACCGCTGTATCTCCTTCTGGGTAAATGGATTCTCACCCTTCTTCAGGGCATCAATCCAGCCTTGCCGCTGTTTTTTGCCCTCTGCCGAATCCGTGCCCTTGATAAACGCCTGAAAATCTTCGATCGCCCCTGTCGTATCCCCCGTCAGCGCCCGAGCCACCCCACGACTATCTCGAACCCCGACATTGCCCGGTGCAAGTGCCACCGCCGTATCGCACGCCGCTATCACGGCCTTTGCCCCTTCGTGGGCGGCACCGTGCAGTGCGCCGTACCAACACAGCGTATGCCAAGACTGTTGAGGGATCTTCCAGGTTGCCTCGAACTGCTTTGCTTTCTCGAAGGCATCCAGCGCTTCCTGAACTTTACCCTCTTGGACTAGGTTTTCCCCTTTTTCGATCAAACCGTCGGCAGCCCACTGTTTAATCCTGTCCTGTGCTGGCACCTCAAGGCTGGGCAATAATTTCTGGGCCTGTTGGAACGTCGCGATGGCTTGGCCCACATCGCCTTGCCACGCGATCGATCGACCTCGATTGACTAAAAACTGCGCATTTTCTGCGTCGTTCCAGGCTGAGGTTTGACAGGTTTTGCCAGCCTCTTTCGCCACGGAGAGCATTTCCGCATCCCTAACAAGCAGCGTTTCCGGTGCGACTAAAACGGGATGTAAGATTAATCGGTTGCAGGCGCTCTTGAGCCAATCTTGCCAAGTGCCAACGCGCCAGAGACGAAGCGTGCCATCGGTACTACTGCTGATAATGGTTTTACCGTCCGGGCTAAACGCAACTGAAGTGACTGAACGTGTATGTCCCTTGAGAAACTGACCAATGGGTTGACCGGAGGTGTCCCACAAGCGAATGTTTTTATCGTAACTACCACTGGCAATGGTTTTGCCATCCGGGCTGAATTTCACCGAGTAGATTGAATTGGTGTGTCCTTTAAACGGTTGACCGATGGGTTTGCCGGAGAGATCCCACAGGCGGAGCGTATTGTCCCGACTACCACTGACGATGGTTTTGCCATCCGGGCTAAATACCGCCGAGTAGACCCCATCCTTATGTCCCTCAAAGGGTTGACCTATGGGATTGCCTGAAGTATCCCACAAGCGAATTTTCCCGTTATAGCCACCACTGACGATCGTTTTGCCGTCCGGGCTAAATGCCACGGACATGACCCAATTTGTATGTCCCTCAAAGGGTTGACCGATGGGATTGCCAGAGCGATCCCACAGGCGGAGCGTCTTGTCATCGCTACCACTGACAATGGTTTTACCATCCGGGCTAAATGCCACTGCGCCGACTAGAGCTTGATGTCCTTTAAAGGGTTGACCGATGGGATTGCCAGAGCGATCCCACAGGCGGAGCGTCTTGTCATCGCTACCACTGACAATGGTTTTGCCATCCGGACTCCATGCCACTGAAAAGACCGTACCTTGATGTCCTTTAAAGGGCTGACCGATGGGATTGCCATTCGTGTCCCACAGGCGGAGCGTCTTGTCCGCACTGCCACTGACAATGGTTTTGCCATCGGGGCTAAATGCTGCTGAGTATACTCCATAGTCGTGCCCGGTGAAGGGTTGACCGATGAGGTAGCCGTGCCTATCCCACAGACGAATCATCCCCTTATCGTCGCTACTGAAAATGGTTTTGGCATCGGGGCTCAATGCCACGGACGAGACTGCACCCACGTGCCCGATGAGGGGATGACTCAGCATAGAATTCCCCCGAAGATTCCAAACAGAAATGGTTCCATCACTCCCCCCACTGACGATGGCTCTATTCGTGGGACTAAATACGAGTGACCCAATCGGCGCACCCTCATGCCCTATGAAGGGTTGAGTGATGAGTTTCCCCGATGTGTCCCACAAACGAATCCGCCCGTCATTGCTGCCACTGGCAATGGTTTTGCCATCGGGGCTCCAGGCCACTGACGCGACCTCATCCTCATGCCCCGTCCAAGGTTGACCAATGAGTTGACCCTGACGAGTCCACAAACGAACCGTTTTGTCCTTGCCGCCACTGACGATGGTTTTTCCATCGGGACTTAATGCCAGAGAGCGAATCCCACCCTTATGCCCTGTGAAGGGTTTACCGATGGGATTGCCATTCGTATCCCACAGGCGAATCGTCCCGTCCTCGCCGCTACTGACGATCGTTTTACCATCGGGGCTAAATCGGATTGACCAGACATTGCCTTGATGCCCTTTGAAGCTTTGGCTGATGAGCTTACCAGAGATGTCCCACAAGCGAATCGTCCCGTCTGCACCGCCACTGACGATGGTTTTGCCGTCGGGGCTAAATGCCACAGCATAGAGGGCGATTATAGGCCCATTGGTCAGCGGGTCGAGCGGTTCACCGATGGGATAGCCAGAGGTATCCCACAGGCGAATCGTCCCGTCTTTAGCGGCACTCGCGAGGATTTTGCCGTCTGGACTCAACGCTAATGAGTTGACTCCACCGGCTTGTCCCTGAATGAGATTACGTTCTCTGGCATCCCCGGTGGCATCGCGCAAGCTAGACTGGATCTCGGCAAAGGTCTCCTGGTGAACCTCTGGCGATGCAGATTGGCTTTCGCCCGTGGCTTTAATCGCCAGAATGAGTGCCTCTAGGGGATCGGCATCGAGCAGCGATTGGACGCGGCCCGCATTCTCGTCTAACTGGGCAATCTTCGTTTGCTCTTGTGCGTCTAGCCACAGCTTGGTGGTAACAATAGTGGCAAGGGTCATAATCCCGATCGCACCTACAGCCGCTCCCGTTAATAGCATCTTATTTTGGCGTTTGTACTTGCTACTTTTGGCTATATATGCCTTTTGTAACTCGGTTGCGACGGGCTGTTTCTTTTGGGTTTGAATGTCTTTCAACCACGCTTCGGCAATGGCTAATTCACTTCCTCGCAACAGTAAATCGTTGGTTTTATTTTTTTGATCCCATTCGAGCGATCGCTGAGACCATTTCGTATGATTCTGTAAGTGTTCTCGGTCTGTATCGAGGGTTCTGACCAATTGGTTGAAATTGGCATTGAAATCGCGATCGTTTTGATTGAAATCAATCCACTGAACTTTGGCTAACTCTGGGTGCAAGTCGGCTGAATTGACCGATCGATGCAACAGCGTCACAAACCGCTTGTTCAAATTGGCAGCATACTCCACTTCCATCGTGCAATAGGGTGAATTTATCGCTTGCGGGGAAAGAATAAATAAGAAATTATCGGACGATTGGATGCCCTGCTCGATCTCTCGCGCAAAATCCGAACCCGATGCAATACTTTCTTGGTCGAACCAGGTCGTTTTTCCCTGTAGTTGCAGTTCGTTATTGAGCTTTCTGGCTAAATCTGAATCGGCACGAGAATAGGAAATAAACACATCGAGGGACTCCAAGGGCGGTTGCCGCAAACTTTCAGCAATGAATTCTTCAATTAATGCTGTAGGGCGATGCTGCGTCCGTTTCTGCCCTACCTTCAACCACGCCTCTGCACTTCGCAAGTTATAACCTCGCAGCAGAATACTCGGATTCTTATGTTGTCGCTCCCACTTCAAGGCTTGAGTTAGGAACACTTTATGCTCGTTATAGTAAGCTTCATCCTGATGTAAAATCTTCAGCAATTGACTTTCATCGAGCAAGTAATCGTCTTCTTTTACGTTGTCGGTGAGGTCGATATACTGCACGCCCTGCAATGCTTTGGGGAGCGAGTCTGCTGAAGTTTCCCGCACTAGAACGGGGATAATTCGTTTCTGGAGCGATACGGCATAGTCTATTTCTTTCCGAACGTACTCGGATTGTACAGAGTCGGGCGAGAGCAGATAGACCAAGTTATCGGTTTGTTCGATTCCCCGATCGATCGCACTCTGAAAATCTTCTCCGGTTTGAATATCGGTTTTATTCGTCCAAACAGTCAAACTTTCTCGCCTCAGACTGCTGCGAATTTTCTCCATCGTTTCCCGATCCATATCGGAATAGGAGATAAACACGTGAGTCATCAAGTTGTTGCCATTCTTGATGCTTTCGGTAATATATTCGCAGTGCAAGTCCGTCGGAACGCAAGGTTGTTGTTCTTCTTTAAATCTAATTTTCAGCCAAGCTTCGGCTTGCTTTTTCTCGTCCCCAACTAACAGCCATCGATTTTGTTTTTGCTGCCGTTCCCACTCCAAGGCTTTGGCTAAAAATTGCGTGTGCTGTTTTACATACTCGGCGTGGCGGTTTAGTAACTCTATCAACCCGGCTAAAGATTTATCAAAATCATCGATTCCCTCGCGAAAATACACCCAGTTAATTTTGCCGATCGCCGGGTGCATATTGTTAAAACTCGAATGCAATCCTTTGGCTTTGTAGGCTTCCCATTCTTCGTCGGTTCCCTGGGGTTTTCGCTGCTGCCAAATGTTGCGATCGATCTGTTCGACGTGCAGTAAGGGAATTATCCGTTTGTTGCGCCGAATCGCCAGTTCGATTTCTTTACCGCAATAGGGTGAATTGATCGAATGCGGCGCAATGATAAATAAGAAGTTGTCCGCTTTCTCGATGCCGTCGTCAATTTGATTTTGGAAATCGACTCCCAGGGGAATATCGTTTTGGTCGAACCAAATATTCAACCCTTGTTCTCGCAATTGCTCGTATAACTTTCTGCCGAAACCTAGACTATCTGCTCGTCCGTAAGAGATAAAAGCGTCAAATATTGTTTTCATGAGGAAGGGATAGGTAAATGGGGAATAGGAAATTGGGAAATTTCCATCGAATTAAAAGATTTTAGAGAGGGCGAAGGGTAGACCCCAAAACCGCACAACCTCTGTTCCTAATTAGTGAAGGTTGCCTCGGCATAGTTATTAGGCGGTACTTTCTCCACAGCACTGGCTTTACAAATCCTTGCCTGTTTAACTGCGGAGTTATAGAGCTTGGGGCGGGCATCGTACTTCAAGGTATGAACTTTAACGCTTCGTGACATACTCCCACATCAAATCTGAGTACAGATTATGATGTGGGCTTCTTAACAGCCCGATGAAGGGTATGTAAGATTTCCTTCTGGTACGCTTTATCCATAGAACCAACTATGGAAAGATTCCCACTACAGCGTTTTATACTGGGGAAAATGCCCAACCCCAGTCTTTTTAGGTTAATCGCAGCATTAAGATCGCGATCTACCATCAAAGAATTTTGCTCGTCCCAATACTCTCGAATATTGCAATCGGTGAAAACCATTTCATTCCGATAACACAGAAG